>NZ_BAAHXD010000026.1:0-46209 GCF_054657115.1 Methyloparacoccus murrellii
GTTAACCTTTCTGTGACCGATTCTGGAAACGACCGTGAAGGTGGTCGGCAAAGCCGGTTGCGTGGCATCGCAACGCGCGCCGGGCGCATTGGAATCGCACAGCTTTTTCGAGAATGACACAAGGCGATTGAGGGGCGCCGCGGGTGCGGTTCCCGGGGACAGGCTACCCAACAGGAGGCTGCTGGCGATTATGGCTTTTGCGGCAATGCGGTGGCTTGGCATGAGGTTCTCCTTTGTGTATGGCGGCATGATGATTGCCGTTCTTGGATGGCCCGCCCATGCGGCTGTGGGCGAGCGCTTCCGGCAAACGAATTCCCTGCTGAAATGGCGCGATGATTCTCCTTCGGGGTTACGGACAGGTAATGCGCCGCAGATGGGCGGGCGGGTATGGCGTGTCTGCTGGCGGCGATGCTCCCGTTTCTCCCGCATCCCGGCTTGTCCCCGTGGGCGGCGACCGTGGGGTCGATTGCCGGGCCACAGACCCGCCTGGCATCGGCATTGCCGGGAACGGCGGATGCTTCATGCCACGACCGGATGACGATTCGCTGCGGTCGGCACGGGATCCTTGGCATGGGGTTCGCGGAAATTTCGGCGGCATGGGCCTGGGGCTGGCTCAGTTCTGCGTGTCCCCTATTCTAGACTGTGGTCATTGATGTTCAATGAAGGTTCTTATGCAAAAAGCGGAACCGTTTATGCGGAAAGTGACGTCCCCCGGCATCGCCGTTTCGCGGCCACGGTACCGCGCGGGGAGTCCGTGACGGCGCAGATGAACATCCGCTGGCTCAGCGAACCGGGTAGCGAGCCGATGCTGATCAAGGCAGGCCGGAAGGAACCGCGCAGAACCGAGTTGCCGTTCCGGCAAGGCGAGGGGCACGGCTGGGTCGAAATGCTGGACCTGCCGTTCGGGATTCACCTGTGCCGGGTTGTGCATCATTTCGAGCCGGGGGAGGCGGCAGGCCTGCGGCCGGTGTCGGAAGTGGTGACCGAGTTCAGCGAGCCGGTGCTGTTCGTGCAGACGGCTCGGCAGGGCCGGGGGTACTGCATGACCGCCGGCTGGATGTCTGGCTGGCACACGATCCCGGCGCGTGCGTCTTTCAGCACATGGACCGCATCGATCACCAGCACTGGGCGGATACGTCGACGACAGTGGAGGTGGGGGTGAGGGCGTCCAGGCTGCGGCGTTACCTGGGGCAGCCAACCGTGGGGAACCTGTTGGCGAGCCTGGGCCTGGGCCAGCCCCCGCCGGCCAGCGTGCGCACTGTGCCGAAATACATCACGGCGATACTGCAATCCTGCTTCGCCGATCATCTGGCCGGCAACTTGCGCAAACTGCATGCCCAGGCCAGGGTGCTGGACTTCATCGTGGCGTTGGCCGACCATCTGGCCCGCGATACCGGGCGGGAAGCGCGCAGGATCCGGGTCGTCAGGCGGCTGCGCGAGGAACTGGACCGGCTGGAGGGGGCGGTGCCGTGTCTGGACGCGCTGGCCAGGCGTTATGGCCTGTCGGAGCGGTCGATGAACGCGCTGTTCAGGCAGCAATACGGGCAGTCGATCCATGCCTACGCTACCGGCCAGCGGCTGGAGGCGGCGCATGCGGCCTTGCGGGGCAGCGACACGCGGTTAAAGGTGCTGGCGGCCCGCTTGGGCTATTCCAGCGTCAGTCATTTCAGCAATGCCTTCACCAGGAAGTACGGCTATCGCCCGGGGAGCCTGAGGCGGGAGAAATCCCGCAACTAGGTGCCGACGGGTCGCCGGGACCGGCCGGCCGGGCCGAAGGCATTCTTGCCAGGTCAAAGACGACCGGATCGATAGCGCCCCAGGACAATGGTGAGTTGCTGGATGTCCAGCGGCTTGGTGAGGAAATCGTCCATGCCGGCGGCCAGGGCGGCGTCGCGCTCCTCGGGTAGCACTCCGGCGGTGAGGGCGATGACGGGCAGATGGGTCAGGGCGTCGTGCTGGCGTATGGCGCGGGTCGCCGCCAGGCCGTCCATGACCGGCATCTGGATGTCCATCAGCACCATGTCGAAGGCCTCCGGATTCGCCCGCAGGTGTTCCAGCGCCTCCTCGCCGTTGACGGCCAGCATCACGTCCGCGCCGGTCAGGGCCAGGGCACGCTCGGCCAGCAGGCGATTGGTGCGGTTGTCGTCCACGGCCAGGATCCGCAATCCCCGCAGCTGGCCTTCCGGCGACGGCAGTGCCGGGTGATCGGGCGCGGCGCTTGCCGCCGCGGTCCGGTGGCGGGCAAACGGCAGCTCGAACCAGAAGGTGCTGCCGCGTCCCAGTTCGCTCTCGACACCCAGCTGCCCGCCCATCAGCTCGACCAGCCGCTTGCTGATCGACAGTCCCAGGCCGGTGCCGCCGAAGCGCCGGGTGATGCTGGCGTCGGCCTGGGTGAACGGCTGGAACAGCCGTGCCAGCACCTCGGCGGGAATGCCGATGCCAGTATCGCGGACCTCGAAGCGCAGCCGCGTCTGGCCGGCGTTGTTGTCGAGGGTGACGACAGTCAGGCTGATCGCGCCGCGCTCGGTGAACTTGACGGCATTGCTGGTCAGGTTGATCAGGATCTGCTCCAGTCGCAAGGGGTCGCCTTCCAGGCTGTCGTGGGCGGCGATATCGCCCTGCACCCGCAGCTCCAGTCCCTTGGCCTCGGCCTGCTGGCGCAGCAGCTGCATGACCCGATTCAGCAGCGATGACAGGCTGAAGTGCTGCGAATCGATGCGGAGCTCGCCAGCCTCGATCTTCGAGAAATCGAGGATGTCGTTGATGATGTTGAGCAGAATGTCGCCGGCCTGGCGCATCTTCGTCACCAGCTTGCGCTGCCCGGGCGCCAGGCCGTCCTGCTCGAGGATCTGGGCGAAACCGAGGATCGCATTCATGGGCGTGCGGATCTCATGGCTCATGTGCGCCAGGAACTGGCTCTTGGCGGCGCTGGCGGCGGCCAACTGGGCGGTGCGTTCCTCCACCTTGCGCTCCAGGTTGGCATTGAGGTCGCGGATGGCCTGCTCGGCGCGCTTGCGTTCGGTGATGTCGCTGCTGATGCCTTCCAGGCGCAGCGGGCTGCTCTGCTCGTCGTAGATCACCCGGCCGGTCGAGGCCAGCCAGCGTTCGCTGCCATCGGGCCAGTACAGGCGATATTCCTGCGACAGGTCGGTGCCGCTGGCAATGGCCCGGTCCAGCGCCTGGCGCAGGCGCGTGGCGTCCTCGGGATGGATGCGCGCCCACCATGCCGCGCGGCTGGGCTGCGAGCCGGGCGTGAAACCCGCGAGCGCCAGGGCGGTTGGCGACCATTCGATGACGTCGCTGGACATGTCCCAGTGCCAGGCGCCCAGATGGGCGCCGTCGAGCGCCAGCCGCAGCCGCTCCTCGCTGACCTGCAGCCGCTGCTGGCTGCGGGCCAGTTCGGCGGTCCGCTGCTCGACACGGTTTTCCAGCTCCTGGTTGAGGGTCTGCAAGGCCTTTTCCGCGGCCTTGCGCTGGGTGATGTCGCGGATGAAGGCGCAGTTGTATTCCTCGCCCTGAAAGACGAAGTAGTTGGCGTTGACTTCGACCGGGATCAGCCGTCCTTCCCGGGTTCTGTGCACCGACTCGAAGGTCAGCGAACCCGCCTGCTTGAGGGCCGCCCAGTGCTCTCCCCAGCTGGCGTTGCCGTAGTTGCCGTCGATATCCGGCACCGTCATCCGTTGCAGCTCGTCCAGCCGGTAGCCCAGCAGGCGGCAGCCGGACTGGTTGATATAGGCGATGCTGCTGTCGGGACGTACCCAGCCGATGAGGTCGGAGGCGCTTTCCAGGGCAAACTGGCTGAGCTTCTGTTGCAGGTCCTGGTGCTTGCGCTCGGTGATGTCCTCCGCCACGCCCGCCAGGAGTCTTACCCGACCGTCGGCCTCGACGACCGGATAGCCGCGATCGCGGATCCAGCGGATGCTGCCATCGGGGCGGACGATGCGGTATTCGTGATCGAACGGTTCCGGCTGGGGCCTGGCTAGCACGGCCTCGACGATGGCCCGGTCGTCCGGGTGAATGGCGGTGATCAGGTCTGCCGGATTCCGGCAGACCTGATGCATGGGGCGCTGCCAGATGGTTTCGAAGGCGGGGCTGACGAAGAGCACCCGGGTGAACGGGTAATCGGTCATCCAGAACACCTCGGCAATGGTGTCCATCACCACCTGCAGGGTCTGCTCCCGCTCCCGCAGCGCGTCCTCCATGCGCTTGCGCTCGGTGATGTCACGCAGGATCACGAAACAGCGGTCCGGCGCGAATACCTTGATGTCGATCTCGCTGAGGAAGGTGGCGCCATCCGGGCGGCGATGCTCGCACTCCAGGTGGTGCGAGGCGCCGGGCTGGAAGGATTCGACCGCCGCTGGCAGATTGCCGGGTGCCAGCTGCGGCAGGAGTTCGGGCAGCCGGAGCGACTGCAACGCTGCCTGCGACTGGTCCAGCATCCTGCGCGCGGCGGGGTTGGCATCCAGGAAGCGCTGGTCGCCATCCAGCAGCAGGATGCCGTCCGGGCTCTGTTCGAACAGGGTCTGGAACTGGGCGAGGCTGCGCAGCTTGTCCATTTCCGCGCCCCGCAGGACCGCTAGATGGCGCTTGCTGCGGCATTGCCAGGCCAGCAGGGCGAGGCAGGCCACCAGGGCGACCGCGGTGACCAGCAGGCTGGCGAGGTACAGGGCCTCCCGCCGTCCCTGGGCGTCGACCTCTGCCCGGTCCATCTTCGCGCCCAGTATCCACGATGAATCGGGCACGGGCAGGCTGGCGCTGATCACCGGGATGCCCCGGTAGTCCAGTTCCTTGGCCGCCGCATCCCTTTCGGACGCAGCACCGCTGCCGGCGCTCCCGGTCGCCGGCAGCCGCACGCCGAGCGCCGCGCCGGGCCGGTGCCTGGGGTCATTCAGATACAGCAGCTGGTCGCCGTCGCGGCGGACCAGCAGCGATTCGCCACTCTGGCTGGGCGTCGGCCAGCTGTCGACCAGCGGAAAGAGGTTCCGCCGCGCGTCGATGAGGAAGATGACCGCGCCGACCGGATCCTGGCGATCGAAGACCGGCGCCACCAGGGCCAGATGCGGTTGCGGGTAGGCATCGCTGAGATGAATGTCGGACAGCGTGGCGCGACGATGCTGCCAGGCTTCCCGCACGGCCGCCTCGATTTCTCCGGTCAGCCGGTCGACGGCCGTGGCGCCGGCGCGGAAGTGGATGGAGCCGCCGGTATCGACAACCAGCACGTCATGGTAGCCATGCTGCTGGATCAGCGCCTCGAAATAGCCGCGGAGTTCCTCCAGCAGCCGGTTGTCGCGGGTGCCCTGCAGGCAGTGGCGCAGCTTTTCCATCACCGGCGCGTGCGCGCGCATGACCTCGGCGTCGGCCAGGCGATCGCGGCGCCAGCGCACCAGATGCTCGACCTTCAGGCGCACGATCCCCTGGAGCAGATGCCGGGTTCGGCCGCGCGCCTGGTCGAGATGGGCGTCGAAAATCTCGAACGTGCTCCACGACAGGGCGGCCAGCAGCAGGATCGCGGTCAGTAGCTTGCTCATGTTCCGCCGCAATGGCCTGGAGGCCGCAGGAGTCCGGTAGCAGGAAGGAAAGGGTGCGGACGATGGTCCGTCCCGGGCGAGGCAGGCGCCGAACCGGTCGACGCGGTGTCGCCGCCCGGTTCGTCCATGGGGTCAGAGCGTCTTGTGGGTTCCGTCGCAGAGTGCGCCTTTATGGCTGTGCTTGCAGCCGCAAAACCAGACCTTGCCGGTCTGCTCGGGTACGAACTGGACCGGCGCGAAGGCCGACCCCTTGTGGCTGCCGTCGCAGAAGGGCTGTTTGGCGCTCTTGCCACAGGCGCACCAGTAATAGGTTTTGCCGGCCTCGACGTCGACGGGGCAGGGGGCTTTCTGCGCGATGGTGGGTTCGTCGGTCATGGGATTTTCTCCTTGCTCGGTGGGGATCAAGACGGTTGCCGCCCGGCGGCGGGATCGGCTCAGGGCCGGATGTTCACGTAAATCGGCAGGAAGGCCTCGCAGCCCTCCCGGCTTCTGGCGCGCAGGGTGATGCGAACCCGGCCGGCGGTCGCGATCGGTGATGCCGGCCGAAATTCGATCCGCGTGTCGCCCGAGCGCTGCGGCGTGATGGTGGGCTGTACCTTATCACCATTGACGCGCAGGTCGAGGCTGGCGAGGTCGGTGTTCTCGGACGCGCTGATGCTGAACTCGGTCAGCGCCGTTACCACGGCGTCGTTGGCGGGCGTGGCGCGGAAAAACTGCGGCTCGGGGCAGCTGTCGCCACCGCCACCGCCGCCACCATAGGCGAGCAGGGCGGAGCTGATGCCGCCAAGCAGCAGCGCAAGCGACCAGCAGCGAATCGTTTTCATCGGATGTCCTCCCGGTGAAGTTTGAGGGTGTGATCGGGTCGGCGGTCTGGGCGGCGGCCGTGCCGGATGTCGGCAGCGACTATAGCGCACAAAAAACCCGGCGCGGGGACCGGGTTTTCTGTGACTCGAGAGAGGAGCTTACGAACCCTTCGACTGCCCATGTCGCAACAGGTTCCGTGGTGTGCACCGGAAGTTGCGGCAAATTCCGGGACGCGGCGCTGTTGTTGCCGCGCCATGGGGCGGCATCCCGGAGGATGCGCAACGGCGAACGGAAGCGATGGTTCCCGCTCGCCATTGGGTCGGTGGTGTCGGCGGACGGCCGGTCAGATCAGAACGACTTTTCCGCGGCTTTCAGGTGGGTGGCCGCGGCGTCGGCAGCCTCGCCGGCGATGTCGGCGTGCCCCATCTTGGCATGCTCGATGGCATCGTTGAGGTTCTTGATGCCGGCATCGAGGTGCGCGTTGGGCTTCTCGGCCTGCGCCGCCTCGGCATGGGTCTTCGCCGCGGCGGCGTGCTCGCCAACGGCGGCCGCATCGCCCTTCTTGCCGCTCTCGGCGGCGGCCAGGGCATGCTTGGTGGCCTCGGCCTTGTGGTCTTCGGCCAGGACCTGGGTGGTGCCCAGCAGGCCGGCAATGAAACCGGCGGTCAGCAGGGACAACAGTTGCTTCCTCATGACATTCTCCTGTGCGGTGAGGTGGACATGGCGCCGGTACCACCTGTCGGACCGGCGCTCGGTTATGGCGAGCCGGCAGGGCTCGCACCCCGCGGGCAGCGGTAGGACCCCGGGCGGGCGCAAAGGTTGCCCGGAGGCCGGCCGCCGGCGCGTGGATCTCAACGTCCCAGCAGCACGATCCCGAGCATGGCGAGCACGCCCTTGAGCTTCTGCCAGGGTTTCAGGTCCGGCCGGATGGGATCGACGCCGGGCAACTTCAATCCCCAGGCCAGACGACGCAGCTTCTGCTTGACCGGCGGTTCCAGCTTGCCGTCCGCGGCCAGTTCCATGAACAGGGCCTTGACGTTGCCGAGGTCGAAGAAGTCCTTCTGCCAGGCCCATTGATAATCGCCGCCATAGCGGAACCAGCTGCCGCCCAGGCCGGCCACCTCATAATCACTGCCGTCGTCGCGCTTGACCGGCGCGACCTGCCGCCAGATGCCGATGACCTCGCCGCGCTGTTCGTCGATCAGGATGCTGTCGTAGGGATAGCGCCACTTCTCGAAGCCCTCCATGTGCGCGCCCAGCGCCCATTCCTCGATCTGCCGGCGGCCGCGGGCGACGAACTCGCGGTTGGGGCCCATGTTCCAGCTGTATTCGGCGTCCTCGGCATACATCTGGCCCAGGCTTTTCACCCAGTCGCCGGCACGTTCGGAGTCGCGATTGGCGGCGAGCCAGCGTTCGACCATGGCTTCGAGTTCTTGGCGGGGATAGGCGGGCATGGCGGTTTATCCTGCGGAGACTGAGAGGCGGGCATGTTACACCAGCCGCCGGCGGGTTCCCGCTGTCATCGGCCCCGGGTTTATTGCTTGATGGCGCCGTAGCCCTGTTCCGCTTCCTGCATGATGCGCCGGCCTTCATCGATCAGGCGCCGGCCCTCGGCGATCTGCTGGTTGGCCTGCTCGATGAGCTTCTCGCCCTCCTGCGCCATGCTTTCCCCTTCCTTGTAGCGCTGGCCCAGCTGGGCCATGCCCTGGCTCTCGCGCAGGATCTGCTCGCCGGACAGGGGTTTGGGCGCCTGGGGTGGAGGCAGGGGCTTGTCGCTGGCGCAGCCCGCCAGGAGGGCGGCGAAAGCCAGGCAACAGAGGGGCATGATGGTCGGGTGGCGCATGATGGACTCCTGATTGTGTGTGCCGTTGTCGAAAAGAACAGGGAACGGGACCGGCCCCGCCCCCGCCCCGCCAGGGAAACCCGCTCCGGGGCACCCTGTCGGGCGGGGTGGCCGGCGGGACGGTGTACATTATCCTTCAGCCGGGTGGCGGGCAGGCATGTCGCCGCTCCGGCATGGATGATGTCGCTGGCCTGGCGGCCGGCTTTCACACACGATCCGCAATGCACCAGGAGGCCTGACATGGCGACGCGAGCAGACTTTTCCACCGCCGAATGGCGCACCGTCCGCAATGCGCCGCACTGGGTCGTGGCGGCCGCGACCACCGCCTCCGGCAGCGGTCTGCTCGGGACCCTGAAGGAGACCATCGCCCCGGCCGGTGCCCTGGTCGAGGCGCTCAAGGGCAACAATCCCTTGCTGCGGGCGATCTGCGACCAGGAAGAGATGCGGGCGGCCGTGGAGGAGGTCCGGCAGGACGCGCAGTCGATCGATGCCGGGGAAATGCCGGCGTATCTCCAGCAGCAGGCGGTCGGCAAGAGCCGCGCGGCCTTGGCCATCGTGCAGGCCAGGCGTGGCACCGACGACGCCAAGGCCTACGCCGGATTCCTGATGGATTTGGCGCAGCGCGTGACCCGGGCTGCCAGCGAGGGCGGCATCCTGGGGTTTGGTGGCGAGCGCGTCAGCGAGGGCGAGCGGGTGTTCCTGAGCGAACTGACCGAGGCGCTCGGCTGGCCCGGCGAGCGCACCTTCGCCGCTTGAGTCCGGGCCGACGGCGCGGATGCGGGTCGCTCACGGGAGCCGTGGCTCGCCGATCCAATAACCCTGCAGGCCATCCACGTTGAGCGCCTTCAGCTGGCGTTCTTGCTCCGCCGTTTCCACCGCCTCGGCGATCAGTCGCGCGCCCATGGCATGGGCCAGCCCGGCCAGCGCCTGGATCAGCAGCCCGCTGTCGGGGTCGTCCGGCAGGCTGCGCGTATGGCTGCCGTCCAGTTTCACGTAGGCCGGCTTGAGCGGACGCAGATCGTTGAAGGAGGACAGCCCGAGCACATGATCGACGGCCAGGGCGCTGCCCACTTTCGCCAGTTTCCCGGCGAAGTCGCGGACCTGCCGGGGATGGCGGGTCACGCCTCGCTCCGGCAGCTCGAAAACCAGCTGGCCGGCGATGTTCCGGGCCGCCACGAAGCCGGTCAGCCAGTCGACGAAGTGCGCGTCGGCGATGGCGGCGGGATTGAGGTTGATGGCGATCCGCCCGGGCACAGGCGGCTGCGCCGACGCCAGCCAGTCGGCGGCCAGCTCGACGACCCGCCGGTCCAGGGCCTGGCTCAGGCCGGTTCGCTCGGCCATGAACAGGAAGGCGCCGGCCGGCACCAGGCTGCCATCGGTCTCGCGGGCCCGCAGCAGCACCTCGTGATGCAGCCAGCCGCCCGCCTGGCGGGTATCGGCGACCGGTTGCAGGGTGATGCAGAGCGCATGTTCCACCAGATAACGCTGTATCCGCTGGCGCCATGCCTGCGCGCCGGCGCTGCCTTGTGGTGCCATCGGGGCCGCTTCGTGGGCCCAGGCGAAGGCATCGGCGCCGCCTTGCTGCGCGGCGCGCAGCGCCTGATCCGCCCGTCCCAGGATGATGCCGGCCGGTTCGCCGGGATGGCAGAGGGTCAGGCCGATGTCGGCGAGGTGCCGACCGGGCGCGGCGCCATGCTCCGTTGCCGGCCGCAGCCCGTGGAGGATGCGCTGTGCCAGTTCAGTCACCGCTGGCCGCCCGGTTTCGTTCACCAGGACGGCAAAGTCGGCGCCACCCAGGCGGCACAGCAAGCGGGCAACCGGGCCGCAGGTCGCGCCCAGCACCTCGGCCGTCCGGCGCAGCAGGGCATCGCCGGCGGCATAGCCGTGTTCGTCGTTGTAGGCCTTGAAGTCGCGCCAGGCCAGCAGCAGGAGGCTGCCGCCGGCGAACTCGTCGGGCGAGCGCAGCAGGTGGTCAAGCTGCTGGTCGAACTGGCGGCGATTGCCGAGGCCGGTGACCGGGTCGATGTAATTGTCGTGCTGGAGTCTTTCGATCAGCGCGGCCTGGGCCCTGAACAGGTGGCCGACGCGCCGCGACAGGTGGTTCATGGCATGCACGACGCGCCGCAGTTCCCGGGTTCCGGGCAATTTTTCCTGCACCGGGTACTGGCGGCGGGCAATGGCCAGCGCCTGTTTTTCGACGGCCCGCAGGGGTTTCAGCAACAGCCGCAGCAGCCCGCCGCCCACCGCGAAGCCGACCAGGGTACAGGCCAGAAACCATGCCAGGGTACCGCTGGCATCGCGCCAGAGCTGCTGGTAGGCGTAGCCCGGATGGCTGGCCACCTGCAGGGTGCCGATCTGGCTCCAGCCCCTCATGACCTGCGCCTCGGCCGTCGGCGTCTCCAGCGGGAATCCGCGCACGAACCAGTCCGGCACCCGATCGATGACGAGCGGGGCCAGCCGCTCGTAGAGGGTGCGCCCGGCGGTATCCTGCACCCGGATGATGCGGTAGTCGCCGCGATCGAACACCGCGTCCACCATCGATTGCAGCGTGGCCTGATCCTGCTTGGCCAGCTGCGTGGAGACGGAAAGGCCCAGCGACGTGGCGGTATCCTGCGCCGTCGAGGCCAGCTGCAGGTTGAGGTAGGCGCGGGTGTTGTTCAGGCTGATGGCGAACGAGCCGATGAATACCAGCAGCAGGAGCGCGCCCAGGAGCAGGTAGAGCTGTCGCGACAGGGTCATAGGTCTTACTTGGATGGATTCCCCGACCTGACCGGCGTCATCGCCGCGACCGGCCGGGAGAGTCGTAGCAGCAAATCTTGCCATAGTCCCACCCGGTCGGCGTCGCCGGCGCGCTTGCCCTGTCCCCGTTCGCGGGCCAGCCATAGGCCGGAACCGTTGAAGCTGTAGACCGGCGCCAGGTCGTTGCGCTCGCTGGCCGGACGGATGGCGTCGGCGAGGTTGTCGAGCACCAGTGGCATGGCCTCGGGCGTGTCGTAGTAGGTCACGACCATATGCGGCTGGTTCAGCGTCAGGGCCTTGACGTAGGTCATGCGCAGCTTGGCCTCGTCGACGCCCATGGCCTTGAGGGTGAAGTATTTGGCGATGGCGAAATCCTCGCAGTCGCCGCCACCCGAGGTCAGGAACTCCAGCGGCGTGGCCCAGTAGTCGGCCTGGCGCCAGTGGCGGAGGTCGTCGATGAAGACCAGCTCGTTGAAGAAGTCGTTGACGGCCAGCAGCTTTTTTCCCTCGTCCCACGCCTGGCCGGCGGTCATCAGTGTCCGCCAGCGTTCGACACGCTGGCGCGTCTCGGTTCCGTGCCGCTGCTCGATCCAGGCCAGCAATTCGGCGCTGATTTCCAGGCTGAAGCTCCAGGCGAACAGCGGAAAGGCGAGGGCGACGGCCAGGAGTCCGCCCAGCCGCCAGCGGCGCTGCCGGCGGGACAGCGGCATCTTCGGGCAACGAGACGTTAAATGTCGCCACATGCGGGTTAATATGGGGCTGACGGACGGGATCGGGTGATGTTTGCTGCCGGGCATTCTACCGGGGCCGGCGCGAACGGCTTCCGGCTTGCGACGGGCTGTGCCGTTGCCGTGTTCCGTCCGTCCGGTGCTGCCTGTCGCCATCATCCGAGGATCCCCACATGTCCCTGCACGAAACCCGCGAGATCGCTCCCTGCCATTTCGTCATCTTTGGCGCCACCGGCAACCTGGCCAAGATCAAGCTGCTGCCGGCACTCTACCACCTGGACGTGTCCGGCCACCTGCCGCCGGAGATGACGGTCGTGGCGCTGGGGCGGCGGCCCTGGACCGACGAGCAATGGCAGGAGAATCTGCTCGAATCGATCCGCGCGGCGGTCGGCGGGCATCTCAACAGCCGCGTATACGAGCGGTTCGCCAGACGCTTCCGCTATCTCTCGGGCGAGGTGCAGGATCCGGCCTTCTACCAGAAGCTGGCCGAGATGACATGCAATCAGGATGCCTGCGCCAATACGGTGTTCTACCTGTCGATCAAGCCTTCCGATTTCGGCACCGTGATCGGCCGCCTGGACGAGGCCGGTCTGAACAAGCCGCGCGGCCGTCACCGGATCGTCGTCGAGAAGCCCTTCGGCGAGGACATCGAGAGCGCGCGGCTGCTGAACCGGGTCCTGCACGAGCATTTCGACGAGGAACAGGTGTTCCGCATCGATCACTACCTGGGCAAGGAAACGGTGCAGAACCTCCTGGTGTTCCGTTTCGCCAACACGCTGGTCGAGCCGCTCTGGAACCGCAACTTCATCGATCACGTGCAGATCACGGTGGCGGAGGATGTCGGCATCGAGACCCGGGCCGACTACTACGAGCGGGCCGGTGCGCTGCGCGACATGCTGCAGAACCACCTGCTGCAGCTGCTGACCCTGGTGGCGATGGAGCCGCCGCCGGCGCTGGAGGCCGATGCCCTGCGCGACGAGAAGGTCAAGGTGCTGCGCTCGATCCGGCCGATTCCCAAGCAGGCGCTGCATGCCCATGCCTTTCGCGCCCAGTACGGGCCGGGCGTGGTCAACGGCGTCTCGGTGCCCGGCTATCAGGACGAGGCCGGCGTCGAACGCAACTCGGTGACCGAAACCTATGTCGCCGCCAAGTTCTATGTCGACAACTGGCGCTGGCGCGGAGTGCCCTTCTACCTGCGCACCGGCAAGCGGCTGGCGAAGTCGCAATCGATGATCGCCATCCGCTTCCGCCATCCGCCGCAGCAGCTGTTCCGCGAGACGCCGCTGGAGTTCCTGGAGCCGAACTGGATCCTGCTGTCCCTGCAACCCTCGGAAAGCATGCATGTGGAGATCCATTCCAAGCAGCCCGGTCTCGGCATGCAGACCCATACCGTGCAGCTGAACGCCTCCTATCGCCATGGCCACGAGGTCAAGCTGGATGCCTACCAGACCCTGCTGCTCGACATCATGGAGGGCGATCGCACGCTCTTCATCCGCTTCGACGAGGTGGAATGGGCCTGGCGGGTGGTCGATCCGATCCTCAAGCACTGGGCCACGCAGCGGGAGTTCATCCACACCTACCCGGCGGGTTCCTGGGGCCTGGCGGAGGCCAACCGCCTGTTCGACAAGGAGGAACAGTACTGGCGCAACGAACTGTGAGCGTTGCCGCCGCGGCGCGGCACCCCGGGGTACGGGCGGCCCTGGCTAGCCGAACGGGCGGGTTCGTCCCGCGGGAGGCCGGCAGCCGGGTGGCAAGTCCCGTCCCATCCGGGCCATCGTCAGGGGACAGGACCTGTCAGGGATGCGGAGCACGCTTCTGTATCGCCTCGCCTTCACGTTCGCGGCACTGACCGCCGCGCTGCTCGGCGTCTTTTTCCTCGTCGGCATCGGTGACGGCTCGGTGTCGGCATTCAATATCGAACTCTGGCTGTTCCTGCTCGCCGGTATGGCGGCCATCCTCGCGATCGGCCATGCGCTTCGCGCCCGTGGCCGGAGCGGTGCCGCCATCGCCGTGCTGGCCATCGCTGCCGTTCCCGGCCTGGCTTACGGGCTGTTCGTCCTGCTCCTCATCGTCATGCAGCCATCCTGGCATTAGGCCCGTCGGCGGCTGGATGGCCAGGGTCCGGCCGGCGGGCGGACTGCCTCAGTCGTTGAACACCAGCCGCAGCTCGCATTGATCGCCGGTCGCACGGATGTCCACGCGGTCGGCCAGCCGGCGCAGCATGTAGCCCGCCATCTGCAATACGGCGAGGTCGCTTTCCAGCAGTTCCTCGTGGGCCGGCGGGTGCATGGCCAGGGGCACCGCGGCGCCATGGTAGTGCAGCACGACGGTGAAATAGAACTCGTTGAACACGGTCTCCAGCTCGATCTGCTTGGTGGCGCTGTCCTCGCTCTGCACCAGTCCGTGTTCCGTGAGGATCTCGAAGGCCTGCCAGGTGGCGTACTCGGAGCGGCGGACGACATCGCCCCGCGCGCCCCAGCTTTTGCCCTGACGCTCCAGGAATTCGGCCACCTCGGCGATCGAGCTGTGCGCGGCATCGAAGGTCCGCCGCCGGCGGGTGTGATCGCCGAGCCGGAACACTGCCGACAGCAGCACGGCCGCCATCACCCCGAATCCCACGCCCGAGAACAGCATGGGCTTGAGGACCTCGGGCGCGTTCTTCATGAAGACCTCGCGCAGCGGCTCATAGCTGATGCCCAGCAGCAGGCCGACGCCGATGGTCAGGATCTTGCGATTGTCGAGCAGGCGCGAGGCGATGATCTGCAAGCCGGCCATGGTCGTGAAGCAGGCCAGGAAGATCATCGCCGAGCCCATGACCGACTCCGGCAGCAGTTCCCAGAACAGGATCGCCTTGGGCATGAAGGCCAGCAGCGTCATGATCGCCGCCAGCCAGTAGGCAAGGTAGCGGCTGGTGCAGCCGGTGGCGGCCGCCAGGCTGACGGCGCCGCCGCTAGAGGTGATCGGCACGCCGTTGAGCACGGCGGCGACGACATTGGTCAGCCCTTCGGCCACCACGCCCTGCCGGACCAGCGGCATGTCGGGCCGTTTCCAGTCGGCGTCGTTGAAGCGCTGCGCGGCGGTGATGCCGCCGAAGCCATGCAGGGCCAGAAACAGCCCGGTGAGGACCACCGGCGCGATGGTCTCGATTTCCAGGCGCCAGCCGATGCCCAGTGGCCGGGGTGCCAGAAACAGCGGGGTTTTCGCCAGCAGTTCCCAGGATGCGGCCGGAATGGTCTCCAGCCACAGGCTGGCGGCGACACCGACGCTGAGACCGATGAAGGCCGAGAACAGCCGCAGATACCCCGCGGACCAGACATTGCAGGCGATCATGGTGCCCAGCGTCAGGCAGCAGATCCAGAGGTCGTTGCCGGTGGCTATCCTGCCCGGGTGTGGCTCCATGATCAGCTTGAGCCCGTTGTGCCCCAGGCCCAGGCCGATCAGCATGACCGCCACGCCGGCCACCTGGATGTTGAAGATGCCGCGCAGCCGGGAAAACATGTGGCCGAAGACGATCTGGCTCAGGCCGATCACGCTGACCGCGCCGAAGATCGCCTCGATGCCGCCGATGATCTTGGCCATGGCCAGGGCGCCGAAGGTGGACGAGGTCGCCTGCAGCGGGCAGAAGTAGCCTGAGCCGATGCCCCAGCGGCCCCAGGATTGCAGCACCACGCCGATACCGGAGGCCAGCAGGGTGCCGGAAATCAGCTGCAGGGTCTGCTCATGGCTCAGGTTCAGGGTATGGGCGAACAGCGGCGATACCACCAGATAGACCGCCAGGAAGGACATCTGCTGCATCGCCAGGATCAGGGCGATCTGCAACGGTGGCTTGTCGTCCAGCCAGTACTGGATGTTGTCGGGCTTGCGCATGCGGGGCTATCCGGCGATGTTGGCGGGGGGGGGGGAAGCCGGCCCTCCCGTAGGGCCGGCCGGTGGCTCATGGCAGGTGTTGCCGCACCCAGCGGACGATGTCCTCGGCGCCCAGGGCGCCGGACTGGCGGGCGATTTCCCGGCCACTGCGGAACAGCACCAGGGTCGGGATGCTGCGGATCCGGAACTCCCCGCCGATGTCGGGTTCCGCCTCGGTATCGAGCTTCGCCAGGCGCACCTGCGGCTCCAGCCGCCTGGTCGCCTCGGCAAAATGCGGGGCCATCACCTTGCAGGGCCCGCACCAGGGCGCCCAGAAGTCGACCAGCACGGGGATGTCGTTGCGGCCGATCTGGCGGGCGAAACCGGCCTGCGTCAGTTCCACGGGCTGGCCGCTGAACAGCGGGGCGCGGCACTGTCCGCATCTCGGCTGCTGGTCGAGCCGGCTGGCCGGCAGGCGGTTGACGGCGTGACAGGCCGGGCATACGAGATGGAGGGCATCGCTCATGGTCGAGGATCCTGAAGTGGCGGATGGCCATCAGTGTCGGGTTTTCCGGCGCCCGGGGCAACCCGGGCAGGCCACCGTTCAATCCCCGGCGGTCCCGGTGGATTGGTATCCCCGCACCTTGAGATGGACGCGCAGGCGCCGGAACGACTCGGGGTCCACCGCGTCGCGCCAGATGGGCACGGCCAGCCGGCACCGGTCGGTCGACCGCAGATGCAGGATGACCAGCCAGGGCGTGACCACGGTGCCAGGTTCCAGTTGCGCCATCAGGGTCTGGCCGGGCAGCACGATTTCCCACTCAGCCTCCGCCGTCAGGGTCAGGCCGCGCACCCTTGCCGGCTGTCGCCCCTGACGGTGGAGACTGAACAGGATGCCAACCGCGCCGAACGCCTGCGCCGACAGCGGCAGCGGCGTCATCAGGCAGGCCAGGATCGCCAGGCCATGGGTCAGCCGCAGCAGCACCCGCAGTGTCGGTGACGCCTCAGGGATGAGGTGCAGCGGTGCGGCGGATCTTGTCGACAAGCTCGGTCAGCCGGGCTTCCGCAGGCGCCGCCTGTTCGAACAGGTAGCGCCACAGGTCCTCGTCGGGGTGCTCCAGCAGGGCCTCGAAGGCAGCCTGCTCCGCCTGGCCGGCGCGGTCATAGGCGGTATCCAGGTAGCGCGTCAGCAGCAGATCCAGCTCGCGCATGCCGCGCCGGCAGCGCCACCGCAGCCGCCCGGGACTCATTCGCCGCGCGGCCGGCGCACCATCAGGGACTTGATTTCGGCGATGGCCCTGGCGGGATTCAGGGACTTGGGGCAGGTATCGGTGCAGTTCATGATGGTGTGGCAACGATACAGCCTGAAAGCGTCCTCCAGGCTATCCAGCCGGTCCTGCGTGGCCTGGTCGCGGCTGTCGCGCAGCCAGCGGTGGGCCTGCAGCAGCACCGCCGGGCCGAGATAGCGGTCGCCGTTCCACCAGTAGCTGGGACAGCTGGTCGAGCAGCAGGCGCACAGGATGCACTCCACCAGCCCGTCGAGCTGCGCCCGCTCGGCATGCGATTGCAGGCGCTCCCGGTCGCCGGGCGGCGACGCGTTCTTGAGCCAAGGTTCGATGGCGGCATACTGCCGGTACACCTGCGACAGGTCCGGCACCAGGTCCTTGATCACCGGCAGGTGGGGCAGGGGGTAGACCTTGACCACCGGGCGGCAATCGGCGATGGCCTGGGTGCAGGCCAGGGTGTTGCGACCATCGATGTTCATGGCGCAGGAACCGCACACGCCCTCGCGGCAGGAGCGGCGGAAGGCGAGGCTGCTGTCGGTCTGGCTCTTGATGCCGAGCAGGGCGTCCAGCACCATGGGGCCGCAGCGGTCGAGATCGACCGTGAAACGGTCCACCCGCGGGTTGCCGCCGCTGTCGGGATCGTAGCGGTAAACCTCGAAGCGCCGCGTCCGCGTGGCGCCGGCCGGGGCTGGGTGATCCTGGCCCTTGACGACCTTCGCGTGCGCAGGGAGGGTGAACTGCACCATGGGTATGGCCTTGTTGCGTGGGCGTTGACAGGATCAGTAGACCCGTTTGGCCGGTGGCACCGCGGCCACCTCCGGGGTCAGGGTATGCAGATGCACCGGCCGGTAATCGATGCGCAGCCGCCGGCGCGGGTCCAGCCAGGCCAGGGTGTGCTTCAGCCAGTTGTCGTCGTCGCGTCCGGGAAAATCCTCCCGGGCATGCGCGCCGCGGCTTTCCTGGCGGTTGAGGGCGCTGGCCACGGTGACCAGGGATTGCTGCAGCAGGTTCTCCAGTTCCAGGGTTTCGACCAGGTCGGTGTTCCAGATCAGCGAACGGTCGCTGACGCGCACCGCGTCGAAGCGCTGGGCGATCCCGGCCAGTTGCAGCAGGCCCTCCTGCAACACCTGGCCGTTGCGGAACACGCTGGCATGGCCCTGCATGGCGCGCTGCATGGCCAGGCGGATGTCGGCGGTCGGTTCCTGGCCACTGGCATGGCGCAGGCGATCGAAGCGATCCAGGCAGGCGGATTCGGCTTCCTGGGCGAGTGCCGGATGTGGCTGGCCCGGGCGAATCAGCTCGGCGCAGCGGTGGGCCGCGGCGCGGCCGAACACGACCAGGTCCAGCAGCGAATTCGAGCCCAGCCGGTTGGCGCCATGCACCGAGACGCAGGCGGCCTCGCCGATGGCCATGAGGCCCGGCACCACCGACTCGGGGTCGCCGTCGCGCAGGGTGACCACTTCGCCATGGCAATTGGTGGGAATGCCGCCCATGTTGTAGTGCACGGTCGGCAGGACCGGCATCGGCGCGCGGTGCACGTCGATGCCGGCAAAGACGCGGGCAGTCTCGGCGATGCCCGGCAGGCGCTCGTCGATGATGGCGGGATCGACCTGCTCCAGGTGCAGGAGCACATGGTCCTTGTGCGGCCCGCAGCCACGCCCTTCGCGAATCTCGATGGTGATGGCGCGGCTGACGACATCGCGCGAGGCCAGGTCGCGGGCATGCGGCGCATAGCGCGCCATGAAGCGTTCGCCATCGGCATTGGTGAGATAGCCGCCCTCGCCGCGCACACCCTCGGTGATCAGGCAGCCGGCGCCGTAGATCCCGGTCGGGTGGAACTGCACGAACTCCATGTCCTGCAGTGGCAGTCCGGCCCGTAGCGCCATGGCGTTGCCGTCGCCGGTGCAGGTGTGCGCCGAGGTGCAGGAAAAGTAGGCGCGGCCATAGCCGCCGGTGGCGAGGATGACCTGATGGGCGCGGAAGCGGTGCAGGCTGCCATCCTCCAGGCACCAGGCGAGCACGCCGTGGCATTCGCCCGATTCCATGAGCAGGTCGAGGGTGACGTACTCGACGAAGAATTCCACCCGGCGCTTGAGTGACTGCTGGTAAAGCGTGTGCAGGATGGCGTGGCCGGTCTGGTCGGCCGCGGCGCAGGTGCGCTGCGCCGCGCCCTGGCCATAGTGCGTGGTCATGCCGCCGAAGGCGCGCTGGTAGATCTTGCCCTCGGCCGTGCGCGAGAACGGCACGCCGTAATGTTCCAGTTCGACGATGGCGGGAATGGCTTCGCGGCACATGTATTCGATGGCGTCCTGGTCGCCCAGCCAGTCGGACCCCTTGATGGTGTCGTACATGTGCCAGCGCCAGTCATCCTCGCCCATGTTGCCGAGCGCGGCGCTGATGCCACCCTGGGCGGCCACCGTGTGGCTGCGGGTGGGGAACACCTTGGTGACACAGGCGGTCCTGAGCCCCCGTTCGGCCAGGCCCAGCGCGGCCCGCAGCCCGGCCCCGCCGGCGCCGACGACCACGACATCGTAGTGGTGCTCGATCGGATCGTAGGCCCTGGGCATCAGCCTGTCCCGGCCCGTACGTAGAGGGCGGCGGCCGACACCAGCAGCACGGCCAGCAGCAGCAGGCGGATGGCGCCGAGTCCGAGCCGCTTGACCAGCGGCCCATGCACGTAATCGTCCAGGATGCAGCGCAGGCCGAGATGCGCATGCAGCAATGTCAGCGCCAGGAAGGCCAGCAGCGGTCCGTAGTGCATGGGCCTGGTCATCCAGATCCCGAGCGTGGCGGCATCGCAGGCGGGCAGGGCGGCCAGGTTGAGGGCAAGCCAGACCGTCAGCGGCAGCAGCAGCAGGGCGGTCAGGCGCTCACCGAGCCATTCCCGGGTGGCGGGATGCGGCCAGCGGCGCTGGCCTCGGGCGAACGGCGGGGCGGCGGCACGCATGATGCTCATCCACCCGGCAGGCTGTGCAGCCGGGCGAACAGGAACAGCCCGCCCGTCAGCGCCAGGGAAGCGGCGATTTCCAGGATGTTGTGCGTCAGCAGGCCCTGCCGCTCCAGGCCGAAGCCCAGATCCCACAGCAGATGGCGGATGCCATGGCAGACATGAAACATCAGCGCATACAGCCAGGCCCACCAGACGACCTGTGCCGGTCCCGTGCGCAACAGTGCCAGCAGCGCATCGAGCCGTTCCGGCCACCAGGCGGCGGCGGCGAGGCCGGCCGGTATCGCCAGCAGCCCCAGCGACAGCAGTACGCCGGTGATGCGGTGGCTGATGGACAGCAGGGCGGTCAGCGGCAGTCGGTAGACCTGCAGGTGTGGCGACAGCGGGCGATTCGGTAGGCTGGCCATCAGGGTGTCCTGGGATGCTCGGGCCGGTTCAGAAATCGATGCAGCGGCCGGCCTTTTCCCAGTCGCCGTAGCGGGTGGGATCCGGCGCGGGCGGAACCGCCGGGGAGGTTGGGGCGGTTCCGGGTGTCGGGGATGCGGCCTCGGGGGCGTGGTCGTCGGGAATCTTGCGCGGGTCCATCGTGACCATCGTCGTCTCTATGCTTTGCGACTTTATACCGTGACGGTTCACCCTTCACAACCAATCCGGGCCGGGCCGGATCCCGGGGGGCGTCTCGCACGGGCCCGTAAGGGCAGCTTGCCGGGCGTTTCGGCCGGGCGCGGCAGAGCGGGGAAACAGTCTGTCCCCGGGTGGGGACAGAGGATTTCCAGGGACCCCAGGCCGGCGATCTGCTACGCTTCGCGCGTGCATCTGTCACGCCCCGTCCTGTCCCGCCATCGCTTCATTGCCCAATCGCCGCCTTCATGAAGAAAAGCCTGCCCTGGTTGACTGCCGTCCTGCTGTTGGCCAGCCCGCTGGTGCTGACCCTGCCCTGGCAGGAATGGCTACAGGCCGGCATCGGCCTGAGAGCCACGATGCGGGCTTTCGGTTCCTGGTCGGCCCCGCTGTTCGTGCTGGCGACGGCGCTGGCGACGGCGCTGGGCCTGCCACGGCTGGTGTTCTGCGTCATGGGCGGCTGGCTGTTCGGCTTCGCGTGGGGCTTTGCCTGGAGCCAGCTCGGCAGCCTGCTGGGCGCCTATGGGCTGTTCGTGCTGGCGCGGCACACCCGTCCCGAGACCCTGCTGGTCAAATACCCGCGGCTCCGCGCGCTGAGCGCTCCGGTCGGCCGCGGCTGGTTTTCCGTGCTGGTGGTGCGCCAGTTGCCGCTGGCGGGGCTGTACAACGACATTCTCCTGGCCTGGAGCCCGGTCAGCCATCGTGATTTCTGGATCGGCAGCTTCATTGGCTTCCTGCCGCTGGGCATCACCGCCAGCCTGATGGGCGCCGGCGCCATCCAGGCGGATCTGGCCGTGGTCGGCCGTTACCTGGCCATGGGCGCCCTGCTGTTCGTCACGTTCTCGCTGGCCCTCAAGTGGCTCGTGCAGCGGCGGGTCACGGCATCGCCCACCGAGTGGGTCTGATCCGCTTCCCGGCGCGCCCTCAGTCCGGACACTGTCTGAGCAGCCGGTAGAAGCCGTCCCGGACCTTGGGGCTCAGCGGCACGATGTAGAGCTGCGGGCCGATCTTCAGGGTGAACTGCTCGGTCGCCGTTGACGCCCGGACCAGGGTGTTCTTGAAACCGGGCAAGCCCTCGATGTCGATGGCGTAATGCTCGTCCTCCGTGCCGGTGCTGCTGGCGATGCGGGATGCCGTGAGGCTCTCTTCCCCTGCGGCGGTGGCGAAATGGACGCTATCGCTGGCGAGCAGCTCCTCGAGGAGGCGCCCGCGCGCCCGGCGGTCGAAGGGGCCGATGCTGATGCCGCGCACGGCCGCGGCGCAGACCAGGCTGAGGCTGGGCATCTGCTGGTAGCAGAGCAGCGGACATTTCATGTGCTGCGGGGTCAGGCAGGGATAACAGGCGCTACCGGGCGGGCCGAAGTCGAGCGCGCGGTAGAACTCGACCCGGTCCACCCGCTCGATGACATGGTCCAGCACCAGGGGTGGCGGCGGCTCCGGCGGCAGGCTCTCGTCCGGTTCCTCGGCCCGCAGGGGCGTTCCCGCGAGCAGCAACAGCAGTGCCATCAGCCAGCCGGCGCCGCATCGCGAACGGATTCGGCCGCGTCCCGGTGGTCGTGCGGCAGGGGGGAGAGGGCGGGTCATCATGGCGGCTGGCGATGCGGTGCGACAACGCCGCATCATACCGCAGGGGGATCGGCCCGGGCCGGACGCCTGGCGGCAGGCCGCCATGGCCCGCGACCCTCCGCGCCAGGCGGTCGGCGCCCGCTGGAGGAGGCCTTCCCGGTCGCGGGCCGCCCCGGCAAACCTGCCAGGGCCGCTTTGCTACCATGCCGGCTTTTGCGGGATTTTGGGTCAGGCGGGTGAAACGATCGTTTCGGGCAAGACGGCCAGGGGAGCGTCAGCCGGGCAAGCCGCTGCCGGCCAGACCGCGCCCGCAGCGCACGACCTGGGCGCCCCCGCCGGTCAGGCCGGCCGCGCGGGCGCCGGTCTGGCAGAGCGGCCTGCGCCTGTTCCTGGAAGGCCTGCTGCTGGCGTTCACGGGGCTGATCGCCACGATGGCCGTCATGGGCCGGGCGGCAGGCTGGTTTGGCGGTACCGGCCTGACCGACAGCCTGTTGCCCTTTACCGGCACGGTGCTGCTGCTGGCCATCGCCGGCTCGCTGTTCCTCTGGGCCTGGTCGCGGCTCCGATCCCGCTGGCTGCGGGCGGGCCCCTGGCGGCCCGCCTTCGCCGCGCTGCTGGTGGCCCTGGGCGGCGTCCTGTTCGCCTGGCGAGCGGATTTCCAGGCCGACCTGCGCAGCCTGCGCACCCTGGTCGGCGGGGTCGAGCAGGCCGGCCGCGCGGCCGTCGCCCATCAGGTCTATGCCGCCTACCGCCGGGCCAATCTCGCCGCCATGCAGACCATCCTGCGGCGGACGCCCCCCTACGGGCAGCCCATGCGCGAAGCGGCGCGGCGCAACCGTATCGATGTCGGCGTGCTGGTCGGCATCGGCGTGGCCGAATCATCCTTCGTGCCGCGCGACAGTCGCGACGGCGGCCGCGGCCTGTTCCAGATCACCGCACCGCCGCAGGCGGCGGCGGCGCGGGTTCGCCGTCTGCTCGGCGTCGACACGCTGGATTACCGCAATCCGCGGCAGAACGCCTGGCTGGCGGCCGCCACCTTGCGACATTACCTGGACGAGATGCGCGGCGACCTGTTTCTGGCGCTGCTGGCCTACAACATCGGCCCGCGCAATGGCGGCCTGCTGTCGATCATGCGCCAGTACGGCGCCCGCGATTTCTTCACCATACAGCCCTACCTGCAGCACCTGCCGCGCGATTATCCGATCCGCGTGCTGACGGCGGCGCTGGCCTACCGCCTGTGGGATCGCCTGGGCGCCTTGCCGCGCTACGAGGACGGCGACAATGCCCGCGTGATCCAGTCGCTGGGCATCCCCGGGCTGGAAGACTGAGGCCGGAACTCGCCCGGGGATGGCCTTCTCCAAGTCCGGGTCCTGGGGCATGCGAGGGAAATCACCATGAAACAACTGGCCCGCTGGGGGATGGCCGGCGGACTCTATCTGGCGCTGGCGGCGCCGGCCGTGGCCGGGTTCGACGCTGCCGTGTCCCGCACGGTGGTGCAGATACGCGGCATGGACGCGGCCGGCAAGCTGTATTTCGGCTCCGGCGTCATCGTCGGCCCGGACACGGTGGCGACCAACTGTCATGTGGTACGGACCGGCGGCCGCATCGGCGTGTTCCGCGGGGCGGAAAGCTATCCGGTCCGGGCCGAGCGGGTGGATGTGAGCCGCGATCTCTGCCTGCTGCAAGCGCCGGGGCTGGCCCCGCCATCGGCGAAACCGGCGCCGCTGGCCGCGCTCAAGGCCGGCCAGCCCCTGTCCTTCTACGGTTTTCCACGGGCCCTCGGGCTGTCCTACTCGGAAGGCCGGCTCAAGCGGCTGCATCCCTTCGGCGGCAGCCGTGTCATCGAGACGACCGCCTTCTTCACCCTCGGTGGCAGCGGCGGCGGCCTGTTCGATGCCCGCGGCCGGCTGGCGGGACTCGCGACCTTCCTGGCGCCGGGGCATGGCGGTGCGTATTTCGCCATCCCGGCGGACTGGATCAGGGCGCTGACCTCGCGCCCCTGGTCGGCGGTGGCGCCGTTGCCGGGACGCTCGTTCTGGGAGGAAACGTCGCACGGGCCGGCCTTTCTGCAGCGACCGGGCGCGCCGGGTCGCTGACGGCCGGATGCCGGATCGGGACGCAGGGTCTGTCGCGCCGGGCCGACGCATGCCGGGGGATGCTCAGCCCCCCGGCCGGCAGCGGAGGAGGTGGTGTCAGGCGGATTTCGCGGCGTCCAGCGCGGCTTGCAGCTTGGCCTCATCCTCGTGCGAGAGCGAGGTCTGGATGATGCGGCCACCGGCACCCCGGAGTTCCTCCAGCACCTTGTCCGGCGTCGCCTTGCGCACCAGCACGAACAGCGCCGAGGTGCCGGGCTGGAAGCTCTGGGCCAGATCCTTCATGAACGTGTCGTTGATGCCGACATCCGACAGCGCCCCGGAGATTGCCCCGGCGCCGGCGCCAACGGCGGCACCCAGCAGGGGATTGAGGAACAGCATGCCGATCAGCGCGCCCCAGAAGCCGCCGCCGACGGCGCCCATCTGGGTCAGCGGGTAGGCCTGGTTGAGCCGGATCTTGCCGTCCCGGTCCTTGACCGCCACCACGGCATCTTCCAGGTCGATCAGATAGCCCTTCTGCATCTTCGCCAGCTTCAGCCGGGTTTCCTCGGCCTTGAACGGGTCATCGTAGCCGATCACGATCAAGTCGCTCATCTCGCAGCTCCTGTGCTTTGGGTTTGGGAAAAGGAAGCGCAGATTACAGGAGAAGCCGGCCAGCCGCCCGCAAAAACCCGCCAGGCGCCACCCGGCCGGGCGACCGGCGAGATCCGTAGCGACCGCGGGGGCGCCTGTTGCCCTGGGCGGCGCCACCGGGGCCGGTGTCGGCGAGACGACACGGCCGCCATCGGAGCTTGCTACACTGCGCGGGCTTAATCATCGGTTCCGGGCGGGTCCCGGAAGCTGTTCAACGGGACCGGACGCGGTCCGCGCCATTAGGGACGACATGAAGACACTGACACGCACTGCGCTGCTGGCCTTGACGCTGGGACTGAACACCGCCGGGCCCGCCGCCGCCGATCCGCCGACCTCCGCCAGCACCTATGACGACAGCGGCAACTACGGCAATGCCTATGGCTATGGCCGTGGCCGTAACCTCGGCGCGCCCGGCGTGGTGGCCGACCTCCTGCTGCTGCGCCCGTTCGGCCTGGCCATGACCATCGGCGGGGTAGGGCTGCTGGTGGCGACCTCGCCCTTCACCGCCATTGCCTCTGCCGCGCCGCCGCATGACGCCTTCCTGCGCGTCGGCAACGCGCTGGTGGTGGGACCGGCGGGCTTTACCTTCAACCGCCCGCTCGGCGAGTTCAGCTATCAGCGCAGCGGTGTCTATCCCGTGCTGACCAAGCCGGAGGATCGCCCGGTGCGGACCCAGGCGCCGGTCCCGGTCGCCCCGCGGCCGGTCACCACGACTACCCGCGCCCCGAGCCAGCCGCTCTATCGGTATGCGCCGGATCGCCTGGAATATCCTGCTGACGCCAGGGAAGAAGCCGAAAAGAGGCAGTAGGGGCGCGGGAGCCTGGTGCTTTCCGGGCTGGCCCGGTGGCTTCCGGCTTACCGCTGCCGCGCAGCGGCAGGATCGATGAGCCGGGACAGCCGCGCTGCGCTACTTCCGGGCGATGACGCGAGGAGCATTACCGGGATGTCGTATCGGTCCTCTGTGGAAATAAGGCGGTATGCAGGCAAATGGCGGGCTCGGCTGTTGGCTGCCTCGTGGCTGCTGTTGGCGAAGATCGCCTGGGCCACCGGGTGCCGTTCGGACCTGGACTGCCCCAACCGCCATTGCCTGTATCTGCCGGGCGCCTATGCCCAGGGGCAATGCGCCGATTGGGTGCCGTCGACGGATTTCAGGGTATCGAAACCGGAGGCGCGTCCGCGGCCTCTGGCAACGCGCAAGCCGGGGGACAGCTGCGAGTTGGGGGTGGACTGCCTGCCCGGCTATCGCTGCTATTTCAAGACGGCGTTCACGCCACCGGGGATCTGCCTGCCCGCCGCCCCCGCCACCGAGGAGACGGGCAAGCGCTAGGCGCGCCGGGAACGCGCCTCAGTTGACCAGGCCGGGGTAGTAGCCGATGAACAGCTGCCTCTGCATGGGGATGAGCTTGTCGACATACTGGGACACCCGGACATCGGCCTCGGCGATGTCGGACCGCGGTACGAAGACCACGTCGAAACGGTGCAGGGGGATGTCGGCCGCGGGCGTCTTGCCTTCTAGGATGTCCTTGAGGTTGAGGGTTTTCAGCATCGACGTGTTCCGGGGCGTGCGACGCAAGAGGATGATTTGCTCCAGGTTGGCGGTTTCCAGCAGGCCGCCGGCCTCCATGACGCCCTGCAGCACCGACATGCCATGGGCCAGCTTGAGCATGCCGGGCTTGTTGACTTCGCCGGCGACGAAGATCGCCTGCGAGCCGAAGATGCGCGGCGTCACGTTGACATCGGGGTGCCTCAGCTCCCGGGCATAACGCTGCCGCACGTCCTCCGCGATCTGTCCCGGCGTCTTGTCAAGCACGTTGACCGCGCCGATCAGGTCCAGGTGCACCAGCCCATCGGGCGCCACGATCACGCGGTCGCTGAATTCCGGGTTGTACAGGAGCTTGATGTCCAGTTCGTCGCCGGGCAGCAGGGTGTATTCGGCCTCTCGCTGGTTCCAGGCCTCGGGTTTTTCCGGCGGTCGTTCCACGGGCTCCAGGTGGGCGCACCCGCCAACCTCTAGCAGCAGGGCGAGCGCCGGCAGCCAGTGGATACGGCGGAGGTGGGCAATGAGCGAAGGCATGGGTCGGTCCCTGTTCAATCGGCGCGGTTATCGTGGAGGCTTCGTCGCTGGACCGCGAATCGGAGGGTGCCGTCGAGGGTGACGATCTCCAGCTCCAGGGGAATGTGACGGCTGGCGATGCTGCCGTCATCGCCGATGAAGAGGTCGACGACGCTGGCTCCCACGGGGCGAAAGTCGGCGATGGAGCCATCCGCGCGGTTGACGACACGGCCCTCCGAGACCACCTGCAGCACGGGGTGCTGGCTGCCGGGCAGGGTGTCCCATTGCTTGTAGGGTAAGCCACCCCGGGTATACAGACGCATGGACTGGATGGCCGGCCAGCGCGGTGTTCCCGAGCCCTGCTTGAGGGCGAACTTCAGGTTGCGCGGGTAGAACCGCAGCCAGGTATCGAGGATCTGGTCTTCCTGCTGGAATCTGTGCACGCCGGCCAGATCGCGCCGCTTGCGTCCGACCAGGTAGACGAAGGGCGGCGGTGGATCCTGGATGTTATCCGTGGCCGTGTAGGAGTGCGACGGTGGCGACGGCGCGTCGGCGTCCGGTTCCAGCCAGCCGCCGTGCGCCTCTTCCGGTCGCGCATGGCCATAGGATGGCGGGGTGATGAAATAGCCGCCGGGATGGTCGTCGCCGGGTCCGCCCCAGGCCAGCGGGGATAGCGCGCCGAGCGTCAGGATCAGGGGGCAGCGGATCGGCGCGAACGGCTTGCCGCCAGGTCCGCTCAGGCGCGTCCGGCCAGGTTCGCCATGCCCTGGCGAAGGGTGGGCGGGCCGCAGCGCCATCTACAGCCTCTCCAGCCACTGATAGACGCGCTGCGGGATGTAGAACCGCCGCTTGTTCAGTACCGTGCCGATCAGGGGGGCATCCTGGGCCCGCAGGCGCTCGCTGAGCGAGGCCACCACGGGCGCGCGGGTGGCTTCGGCGGCAACGACGATGACCACCGCATCCATGCTGCCGCTGACGCTGATGCCATCGAAGGACGCGGAGGCCGGCGGCGAATCGACGATGGTCAGCACGAACCGTTCGCGCGCGGCCGACCAGAAGTCCGGCGAGTTGGCCAGGTAGAGGGCATCGGGCTTGTACCCCCGCAGGCGGCTGTAGTACAGGGCGCTGTTGCCGGTGGCGATGAAGTCGAGGCGGTAATCGCGGTCATGGCCGCCGGCCTGGTACAGCAGCCCGGCATCGATCGCCGCCGGCCTGGCCAGTGGGTCAACGGTATCGGCTGGCTGACGCACCAGGTCGCCGAAAGATTGCTCGTGCGCGCTGTCGTTCAGGTCCAGGTTGAGCAGCAGCACCGGGTAGCGGGTATGCTGGCTGGCGACCAGGGCGAAGTCGCGGGACAGGGTCGAGGTACCCTCGCCCGGCGTGGCCGCGATGAACTGGATGACCAGGCCGGCGCCGGGAACGAGGCGGGGATTCAGCAGGGCAAAGAGATTTTTCGCCTCAGTTTCCAGCAGCATGCGGGTATCGCGGCAAGGTGCGTCTCGATGGCGTGAGGCCCATGGGGTGGGGTATGCGGGCCGGCCGGTGGCCGGGTCGATCCAGGCTCGGGCAGACAAGCTCATACGTTACGTGACCGGCCGCCACCGCGCAAGGCGTGGGCTTTCCGCCGCGGCAAGGCCCGGGTTTCGCGTCCGGCCGGCCAAGCTCCGCGGCAAACCCCGCTGTAACAGCGGTGCCGGTGGGTGTAAAAAGTCTGTTACCGGCTGATATGCCCAAAATTGGGGGGTTTGAGGTCCCCTTTCCGGGGCATCGCCTTCATAATTGGGGTTTTTTGCACACCCGTCTCCCTACCCTGGGGCGGGCTGTCACGTTTCCATGACATTCATGGCCTTGCCCGGCTCAAAATTACGGTAATACGCATGCCTGTCGTCCATCACGCGCTTGTCCTCAACCTGCACCAGCCACACGGCAATCTCGAACAGCTCCTGGCCAGCAAGCCCTGGGAGGCTCGCGAGATTCTCTACGCCTACGACCGCATCGCCCGCTTTCTCTGGGCTTACGAAGACACGGCCCGCGTTCACCTGTCGCCGTCCGGCAGCCTGCTGGAAACCCTGTCCTGTTCCGCCTTCCAGCAGAATGTCTACGGTATCGTCGATTGCGGGGCGCTGCTCTGGCATCTGCAAAACCGGAGCATTATCGACATTCTCGGTACCGCTTATTACCACCCGATCCTGCCGCTGATTCCCGAGGCCGATCGCGAGGAGCACCTGCGTCGCTGGCAGGGAATTGCCCAGCATTTGTTCTGGCGGGAGGCGTTCCCGGGTTTCTGGCCACCCGAAATGGGATTCTCGATGACCCTGATTCCGCTGCTGAAGCGCCTCGGCTATCGCTATGTGCTGGTCGACTGCGAGCATGTCCGCGCGCTGACGCCGATGACCGAGGCGGAACGGCTGTACCGCCCGCATATTGCCCGCCTGGGCAGCGATGAGATCATCGTCGTCGTCCGCGATCGCCAGCTCTCGGGCGCCATGGCCGACGGGCTGGACTACCCGGCCTTCCAGCAGCTGGTGGCCGAGCGCACCGGCCACTGCGATTTCGAGCCGCTGGTCACGACCGCCTGCGATGGCGAGAACGGCGCCTGGTTCCGCAATACCGACGACGAGGCCAATTTCTGGGGCGGGTTCTACCGTCACCTGCTCGACGATGCGCGTGACGGCGGCGACATTCGGCCGGTCTTCCTGTCGGATTACCTGGATCGCTTCGGCACCCTGGGCGAGGTCACCGTCACCACCGGCGCCTGGAACACCGAATGGCACGACGGGCGGGAGTTTGCCCAGTGGACCGGCTCGGAAGCCCAGCAGCACACGCTGGACCGCTTGGCCGTGGTCAGCGCCGAGGTGCACGATGCCATGCAGGCCGCCGGCCAGCGCGAGCTGGGCGGGCAGGAGCAATCCGTCCTGGAGGAGGCCCACTGGCGCCTGCTGCGCGCCGAGACCTCCTGCAACTTCTACTGGGACGAGGACTGGGTGGCCCGGGCCAATCGCGATCTCGACGATGCCGAGGCGACCCTGCGCCGTTTCCGTGCCAAGAAATACCTCATCGACGCCGATCCCGGCTGGCACGATGCCGGGGAGCCCTCCTGCGGCGTGGCGGGCTCAATCGCCGATTAGCTCGAAGCTGTTGCCGTCCGGGTCCTTGCAGAAGACGACCGGGCGGCCCGAACGGCTGGCCTCGAAGGCGATGCCGGCCGCCGCCAGCTTCTGCCGCAACCCGTCGAGATCGCGCACCCGCAGGCCCACATGCCGCTGCATGCCGGGGTAGACGTCGCGGATTTCCGCTTGCAGCGCCTCGGGGCAGATCAGCAGGTGGATCTGCTGCTCGCCGACCTGGTACCAGGCGCCCGGGAACGGCTTGTCCGGCCGCATCGGCGAGATGGCCAGGCCGAGGATGTCCTCATAGAAGGGTCTGGCAACGGCAAGGTCGCGGACGACCAGGGAGGCATGGTGGATCGCGTAGGCACTCATGGGCTAGGTTCCGACGTGGGGGAATCAGTCAGCCGAAACGGCTGGGCGGCGAATTTTTCCCGCAGGAAGCGTCCGTGGACGAGCAGGCCCGTCGCGTCCCTTTCGAACAGGCTTTTTGCGAGGTCGTGCAGGGTGCTGTCGAGCAGGCGCAGCTGATCGCCCAGGGCCTCCTCGGCGGTCTTGCCGCCCCGGAGCCTGGCGGTGCGGGCCAGGTCGGCGGGCAGCCGCAGATACTCGTTCAGCGCGTCGGGGAGATATTCGAAGGCGATCTTGCGTATCTCGTGCGGGCGCAGGTCGAGGACGTCCCGGTCCTCCGGGCGCTGCTCCAGCCGCTGCAGCAGGAAGCCGAGCTTGTCCGCGATGCCCTCCAGCACGGCCACGGTGTCGGTGCCGCTGCGCGCCCGCAATTGTGCCTCCAGGGGCGCCAGCGTCTGGCGCCAGGCCGCGAGTTCCGGCGTGTCCGGCCGTCGCTGGCCGAGGTTGGCGAGGAAATCCCGTTCCACGACCGCGCGGGCCGCCGCCTCGAAGCTCTGTCCCAGCGCGGCCAGCTGTTCGAGCACGGCCTCGGCGGCGGCGGACGGCGGCTCGCGGAACGGCTGCGCTGGCATCGCCAGGATCCTGTCTAGCAGCCAGGGGAATTGCCGCAGGGCGAGCTGCCGCAGCCGGTCGTCCGCGGGGTGCGGGCTGTCGGCCTCGAAGTCGGCGGCGATCAGCTTCACCGATTCGAAGCAGGCCAGGACCGGGTCGGCGACCAGGGCGTCGTGCTTGCGACTGATGCGCCTCACCTGCTTCCGCAGGCGCCCGAGTTGGCGCCGCAGCGACCAGGACACCCGCGGCAGCGGTAGTTCCTCGGTGTTGGGCAAGGCCAGCCAGAGCGCCAGGTAGATGCCCATGCCCAGGCCGCCGAAGAACATCGACAGCAGGAACAGGAAGCGGATCAGGTTGACGTCCCAGCCCGTATAATCGGCGAGGCCCGCGCAGACGCCCCCCAATCGCCGGCGGTGGGTGTTGCGCTGGAGTCGGCGGGGCCGGTCGGGGGGACGGGGGCGGTAGGTGTCGGGCGTCATCGCTGCGCTGTTGCCGGATTCGGTCAGCGAATTGTATACCGCCGACAGGCTATCCCGGCCCGGACCAGGGGCTGGCCCTGGCTCGCACAGTGCCGGCATCCGCATTCACCCGATTCACGATGACCCACATGCATTTTCACCGGCTGGCGAGCGACTGCCTGCTGCAACCCGAGATCGAGGCCAAGCTGGCGGCGACCCATGTGGCGGAAGGCTGGCTGGCGGGTGGCGAGCTCCGTTTCGATGTCCCCGAACCACCGGTTCCGGCGGATGCCGTGCGTTTTCCGCCGCGCCCGCTGCTGGTCGAGCCGCGTGAACTGCCGCGCCGGTCGCTGCATACCCCGGAGGGACGCATCGCCTTCCTGCATGCCGTGGCCCATATCGAATTCACCGCCATCCTGCTGGCCTGGGACATCGCCTACCGTTTCCGCGGACTGCCGGACGCTTTCTACCGCGACTGGCTGGGCGTGGCGATCGAGGAGGCCCGCCATTTCAAGGCTGTGCGCGCGCGCCTGCGATCGCTGGGCGCCGATTATGGCGACCTGCCCGCGCATCGCGGGCTGTGGGAACTGGCCGGGCAGACCGCCGGCGATGTCCTGCACCGGCTGGCGCTGGTGCCGCGCTTCATGGAGGCGCGCGGCCTGGATGTCACACCGGCCATGATCGACAAGCTGCGGGCGGCGGGCGATGCGGATAGCGTGGCGGTGCTCGAACTCATCCTGCGCGAGGAGATCGGCCACGTGGCATTGGGCAGCCGCTGGTTCCGGCATGTCGCCGGCGCGCGCGGGCTGGATGCCGAGCACACCTATTTCGCACTCATCCAGCGTTATATCCATGGCGGGGTGCGGGGTCCCTTCAACCGGGCGGCCCGGCGCCAGGCCGGTTTCAGCGAGACCGAGCTGGCGCGGCTGGACGGGCTGGGCGCTGCCGCGCCCTAGACGGTTCTGGACGCTTGCCGGTCAGGCCAGGGGCTCTTCCCGCAGGCCGCGGCGATCGGCCACCAGCAGCCATTCCCGCCCATTCCACTCCGGCAGCACCCACCGTTCCGCCGCCATGCCGTCGATGGTGATGACCTGGCGGCCGGGCCGGTGGGTATGGCCGTGGATCAGACGGCGTACCCCGTGCCGGCGAAAGGCCTCGGCCACGGCGTCGCCATTGACGTCCATGATTTCCCGCGTCTTGCCGCCCTTGTCCAGGCCGCTCTTGAAACGGTACCAGCGGGCGTAGAGCTGGCGCAGCCACAGCGGCTTGCCCAGCGCCTGGGCCTGCCAGGCCGGCGAGCGGACCCGTCGCCGGGCCGCCTGGTACTGGAGGTCGTCGGTGCAGAGGAGGTCGCCATGCTGGAGCAGGGCGGGAGTGCCGTAGAGGTCGACCACCGCCGCCTCCGGCAGCAGGGTCGTGCCGGTTGCGCGGCAGAAGCGCTCGCCGAGCAGGAAGTCGCGGTTGCCATGCTGGAAGAAGACCGCCGTGCCGGCGTCGCTCAGGCGCCGCAGGGCCATGCGGATGGCGTCGTGGGGCCAGGCCTCGTTGTCGTCGCCGAGGTAGGCGTCGAACAGGTCGCCGAGAATGTAGAGCCGCTCCGCGCCCGCCGCCCGGCCGTGGCAGAAGCGCAGGAAGCGCTCCACCACGGCCGGGCGGTCGGCCGTCAGATGCAGGTCGGAGATGAACAGCGCTTCCGGCCGCAGGGCCATACGGTCGCCGTACCGATCCCGCGGCGCGCTAGTGGGCCGCGACGACGCTGGCCTTCCTGATCACGATGGCGGTCTGCGGAACGTCGCTGGGCATGGGGCCGCCGCGGCCGGTCGGCACGCTGGCCATCTTGTCGACCACGTCCATGCCCTGGACGACCTCGCCGAACACGGCGTAGCCCCAGCCCTGCGGCGTCGGGCTCTTGTAGTCGAGGAAGGCGTTGTCCGCGTAGTTGATGAAGAACTGCGCGGTGGCCGATTGCGGGTCGGAGGTGCGCGCCATGGCGATGGTGCCGCGCTTGTTGTGCAGGCCGTTGTCGGCCTCGTTCCGGATCGGCGCCCGGGTCGGTTTCTGCGCCCATTGCTCGGTGAAGCCACCACCCTGGGCCATGAAACCGGCGATCACACGATGAAAGATGGTGCCGTCGTAGTGGCCGTCCTTGACGTAGCCGAGGAAGTTCTCGACCGTCACCGGGGCCTTGCCCGCCTCCAGCTGAATGACGATGTCGCCGAGGCTGGTTTCGAGTTTGACTTGGGGAGCGGGGGTGGTCACAGCTTGTTTCTCCGGTTTCTTGGGTGTGGCCAGGACGGGCCCGGCGAGTGAAAGGCTCAGGATACAGGACAGGGGCAAAAGCAGGGATCGCATGGTTTCCTCGATGGCTGGGAAGCGGATGGCCGGGTCAGGGCCCGCTGGCCGGTGTGCCGGCAGGGGGCAGCGGCATGGGCAGGTAGCTGATGCCGTTGACGTTTTTCAGCTCGACCCGGATGTTGTTGTCGACCGCGTTGACGATGAAATCCTCCAGCGTTTCCAGGATGTCGTGGTCGATGAACTGGGCGCGTGTCCCGTCGATGATGACGTAGCTGTTTCCGTCGACGCGGTCGAGCGCCTGCCGCAGCGGCGCCTTGTTCAGGAAGGAGACATCCTTTTGCAGCCGCAGCAGATAGTGACGGCCGTTCTGGGTCAGGACGATGGCGGAATGGAAATTGCTGCGGATCACGTAATAGACGCCGAACACCATGCCGATGGTCATGCCCTTGAGCAGGTCCGTCAGCAGGATCGCGACGACCGTGACCAGGAAGGGCACCAGCTGGCTGGCGCCCTTGGCGTGCATCTCACGCAGCAGGGCCGGCTTGCACAGCTTGTAGCCGGTCAGGAGCAGGATGGCGGCCAGGCTGGCCAGGGGAATCTGGTTCAGGTAGCGGCCAAGGAACAGCACGCTCAACAGCAGCAGCGAGCCGTGAACGAAGCAGGCGATCCGGGTCTTGCCGCCCGCCTGGATGTTGGCCGAGCTGCGGATGATCACGGCCGTCATGGGCAAGCCACCGAGCAGGCCGCTGACCAGGTTGCCGATACCCTGCGCCTTGAGCTCGCGATCGGTCGGCGCTACCCGTTTCAGGGGGTCCAGCTTGTCCACGGCCTCCAGGCTGAGCAGGGTTTCCAGGCTGGCGACGATGGCGAGGGTCAGGGCCAGCTGGTAGACGCGTGGATTGCGCCACTGGCTGAAGTCCGGCCCCGGCAACTGGCTGGCGACGTCGCGCAGTCCGCCGACGCTGGGCAGGTTCACCAGATGGGTTTCGGCGATGGCCCATGCCGGCGCGTGGATGCAGCTGAAAGCCTGCCAGCAGACGCCCCAGACGACGGCGACCAGTGGCCCCGGCACCAGGGCCAGCCAGCGCTGGCCACGAATACCCCGGGTTTCCCACAGCAGCAGGATGGCCAGGGCAACACCGCTCACCAGCATGGCGCCCGGTGAAAGGGCCTGGGCCGAATACAGCAGTTCGGTCAGCGTGGTGTGGTCGTCGCTTTGCAGGAAGGTCTCGTCGCCCTCGAAGTCGGCGTCGTAGCCGAGCGCGTGGGGGATCTGCTTGAGGATGAGGATCAGGCCGATCGCGGCCAGCATGCCTTTGATGACCGCCGAGGGAAAATAGGCCCCGATCACGCCGGCCCGCAGGAAGCCCAGCAGCCATTGGATCATGCCGGCCAGCACCACCACGGACAGGAACACCGGGTAGCTGCCCAGCGCGTCGATGGCTTGCGACACGATCATGGTCAGGCCGGCGGCGGGGCCGCTGACGCTGAGCTGCGAACCGCTGAGCCAGGCGACCAGCACGCCACCGACCACGCCGGTGACGATGCCCGCCATCAGCGGCGCGCCCGAGGCCAGGGCGATGCCCAGGCACAGCGGCAGCGCCACCAGGAACACGACGATGCCGGCCGGTATGTCGTCGGCCAGGTGTCGCAGGTAATGGACGGGCTGCCGGTGGACCATGCCGCCAGTCGGGGAGAGGCGCCGTCCGGCCTATTGCCGGCCCTTGCCGGAGACCGCCTTCCAGCTGCCGTCGTCCTCGTGGCAGAAGGCGATGCCGGTGACCCGCCGGAGTCCGCGGGCCATGCCGATGACCTTGACTTGCCGGCAGTCGCGATCGCCACGCTTGACGGTCTTCAGTACGGTGAATTCGCCGGACGCCTTAGTCGCCGGGTTGGACCAGGCGATCGGCTGGCCGTCCGGCGCGGTGTCCAGGGTTTTCTGCAGCGCGCTTTCGAACAGCTGCCAGTCCTCATTGGTGAAGTTGCCGGACGGCGTGTTCCAGAGCGTCGCGCCATAGGTGCCCCAATAGGCGATGGCATGCGCCGGGTGGGGCAGGACAGGGCTGGTCAGCAGCAGGCAGAGGGCGAGTTTCCGGGCCAGTTTGGCGTGCATGGGCATAGCTCCAGAGTCGGGTGCGGCAGTTCGCGGTCTTGGGGTTCGGGTTGGGGGTAGGGTGCGCGCCAGGCGGCCCGCGCTGCCGGCTCGGGCCCGATCCCGGGGGGACGCCGAGGCAACGCTGTCGCTGGCAAGGCGGGGCGCAAGATTCGCTCCCCGCCCAGCGTCACTGTTAATATCCTACCAGCTAACCATCGGGCTGAACGCAAACCGGGCTGAATCCGCATGTTCCGACTTCCCATCAATGAACAGGGCTGGGGACTGTTCCATCGGCTGATCGCCAATTTCCGGCGCTCCGAGTACGGCAACACGGCCCTGACGCTGTTCATTGCCCTGATCGCGCTGCTGGTGGGCGTGAACGTGCTCAACATCCTCAACAGCTATGTCGGCCGCGATTTCATGACCGCGCTGGCGGATCGCAACACCGACGTGTTCATGCGCGAGGCGGTCTACTACGTCCTGGTGTTTGCCGCCTCCACGGTAGTGGCCGTGGTGCTGCGCTATTGCGAGGAAAAGCTTGGCCTGGTCTGGCGCCAGTTCATGACCACCGAGTTCATCAAGCTGTATGTGACGCCTCCCACCTATTACCGGATGAACGATGACCTCATCCGCCAGAGCGGCGTCGAGCATCCGGACCAGCGCATCGCCGACGATGTGAAGGCCTTCACCACCGTGACCCTGTCGTTCATCCTCATGGTGTTGAACGGCGTCTTCACGGTCGTGGCGTTCTCGGGCGTGCTGTGGATGATCAACCCATGGCTGTTCGGCGCGGCCCTGTCCTATGCCTTCGTCGGTTCCTACGTCACCGTCCGGCTGGGCAGCCCGCTGGTCGATCTCAACTACAAGCAACTGGACAAGGAGGCCGCCTTCCGTTCCTGCCTGATCCACGTGCGGGAAAAGGCCGAATCCATCTCGCTGCTGCACCACGAGGCCGGCATCAGGCCGCGCCTGCTGCGGCAGTTCCAGGAACTGACGGACAATTTCCTGGCCATCATCGGCGTCAATCGCCGGCTCGGCTTTTTCACCACCGGCTACAACTGGCTGATCCAGATCATCCCGGTCCTGCTGGTGGCGCCGCTCTATATCCAGGGCCGGGTGGAGTTCGGCGTCGTCACCCAGTCGGCCATGGCCTTTGCGACGCTGGTCGGCGCCTTCTCGCTGATCGTCACCCAGTTCCAGTCGCTGTCCTCCTATGCCGCGGTGATCCAGCGGCTGATCAACCTCTGGTACGTGATCGAGCTGGCCCAGACGGAGACGGTGTCCGGCCTCGATGTCCGCGAGGAAGACGGCGAAATCGTCTACGAGAAGCTGACCCTGCTCTCGCCCAGCGACAAGCGCGTGCTGGTCAAGGACCTCAATGTCCGCATTCCCCATGGGACATGGGTCCTGGTGACCGGCGACGAGGTTGCCCGCGATGCGCTGTTCAAGGCGACGGCGGGCATCTACGATGCCGGCAAGGGCCTGGTCCGGCGGCCGACGCTGGACGCCATCCTGTTCCTGCCCGAAAAGCCCTATCTGCCGCCCGGCACCCTGCGGCAGTCGCTGACGCCGGTACATGCGCAGGTGTCGCCCAGCGACGCGCAGATCCACGCCATGCTGGGATTGCTCAACGCCGCGGAAATCATCGGCCGCGCGGGCGGGCTGGATGTCGAGCACGACTGGGACACGTTGCTGTCCGCCCACGAGCAGCGCCTGGTGTCCTTCGCGCGCATCCTGCTGGCGAAACCGCGTTTCGCGGTGATGGCCAATCCCGGGCGCGATCTGGCGGTCGAGGTCCGCGACCTGATCTTCAAGCTGATGCAGGAGCACGACATCACCCTCATCACCATGGGCCATCTCGGCAAGCGCGACCGCGACGACCACGCCAAGCAGTACGATGCCGTGCTGGAACTCGGCGAGGCCGGCCACTGGCGCTGGCGCAAGACCTGAACCGGCCGACCGCCGCAAGATTCACCCGAAACGGACCCGCCATTGCGCCGCCGCCGCGATCATTGCTAGATTCCGCCTCCCAGCCCGCACCAGCCACCATGACCGCCGCCAAGACCCGCTTCGCACCCAGCCCCACGGGCCTGATCCATATCGGCAATGCCCGCACCGCCCTGTTCAGCGCCCTCGCCGGCGAGTCCTTCCTGCTGCGCATCGAGGATACGGACGGGGAGCGCAGCCGCCACGAGTTCGTCGAGGAACTGCTGCAGGATCTGCGCTGGCTGGGCCTCCACTGGGACGAGGGGCCGGATAGCGCGGACCCCGACCCGCAGTGGTTCCAGTCGCAGCGGGGCGCCCTCTATGCCGGGTATTACGCGGCTCTGGCCGAGCAGGGGCGGGCCTACCCCTGCTATTGCTCGGCCACCGAGCTGGAGGTGTCGCGCAAGGTGCAGCTGGCGTCCGGCAAGCCGCCGCGCTACAGCGGCAAGTGCGCCCAGCTGTCGGCCGGGGAGGGGGCACGACTGGCCGCCGAAGGTCGCCAGCCGACTCTGCGCTTCCGGGTGCCCCGGGGCGAGACGGTGCGTTTCGAAGACGGCGTGCGCGGCACCCAGACTTTCCGGAGCGACGATATCGGCGATTTCATCGTCCGCCGCGCGGACGGCAGCGCCGCCTTCTTCTTCTGCAACGCCATCGACGATGCCCTCATGGGCGTGACCCAGGTGGTGCGCGGGGAGGACCATCTGGCCAACACGCCGCGCCAGATCCTGGTTCTGGAAGCCCTGGGGCTGCCCGTGCCGGCCTATGCCCATACCGCCCTGATCCTGGGCGACGACGGGACGCCGCTGTCGAAGCGCAATGGCAGCCGCAGCCTCGGTCAGCTGCGCGGCGAAGGCTACTTGCCCATCGCCCTGCTCAACATGATGGCGCGCCTCGGGCATCATTACGAAAGCGAGGTGCTGCTGGATTTCGCCGGCCTGAAGGCCGGTTTCGCCATCGCCCACCTGGGCAAGTCGCCCGCCCGCTTCGATCCCGCGCATCTCCTGCACTGGCAGTCGCTGGCCATCCGCGCGGCCGGCGACCGCACGCTGACGGACTGGCTGCGCACCGAGACCCGGGTGCTGGTGCCGGCCGCGCGGATGGCTGATTTCCTCGACCTGGTGCGCAGCAACTGCCTGTTCCCCGGGGAGGCGGATGCCTGGGCGCGCATCCTCTTCACCGACGAGCCGCTGGCGCTGGAGCCGGCCGCGGCCGATGCCGCCCGGCAGGCCGGCGAGGGCTTTTTCCTCGCCGCCATCGATGCCGCCGAGCAGGCCGGCGCCGATGGCGACCGGTTTCTCGCCGTGCTCAGGCAGGCCACCGGAGCCAAGGGCAAGGCCCTGTTCATGCCGCTGCGGGCCGCGCTCACCGGGCGCCACGATGGACCCGAACTGGGCTTTCTCTACCGCACGCTGGACGCGCAACGCTTGCACCGGCGGCTGGCCGAATTCACCTACCCCTCCCGATAATGCTGCACATCTACAACACGCTGACCCGCCAGAAGGAAGCCTTCACCCCCATCGTCCCCGGCCAGGCCCGCATGTATGTGTGCGGGATGACGGTCTACGACTACTGCCATCTGGGGCATGCGCGGGTGATGGTGGCCTTCGACGTGGTGGCGCGCTATCTGCGCCATCTCGGCTACCGGCTGACCTATGTCCGCAACATCACCGACATCGACGACAAGATCATCCAGCGGGCCCGCGAGAACGGCGAGGACATCGGTGACCTGACCGCGCGCTTCATCGACGCCATGCATGCCGACGAGCGTGCCCTGGGTGTCCTGCCACCCGATCTGGAGCCGCGTGCCACCCAGTCCATCGACGACATCCTGGCCATGATCCAGACCCTGATCGGCAAGGGGCTGGCCTATGTCGGCCGTAACGGTGACGTGTTCTATGCCGTGGCCGGCTTCAAGCCCTATGGCCGGCTGTCGGGCAAGCAACTGGACGATCTGCGCGCCGGCGAGCGGGTGGATGTCGACACCGCCAAGCGCGATCCCCTGGATTTCGTGCTGTGGAAGATGGCCAAGCCGGGCGAGCCCGCCTGGGATTCGCCGTGGGGCCCGGGACGGCCGGGCTGGCATATCGAGTGCTCGGCCATGTCCACCCGTTGCCTCGGCCACCACTTCGACATCCACGGCGGCGGCATGGATCTCCAGTTTCCGCATCACGAGAACGAGATCGCCCAGTCCGAGGGCGCCACCGGCGAGCCCTTCGTCAATGTCTGGATGCACAACGGCTTCGTGCGGGTCAACGAGGAGAAGATGTCCAAATCCCTGGGCAATTTCTTCACCGTCCGCGACATTCTCGCCCGCTACCGGCCCGAGGTTGTGCGCTTCTTCATCCTCAGCGCGCACTATCGCAGCCCGCTGAATTATTGCGACGAGCATCTGGAGGAGGCGCAGACCGCCCTGACCCGTCTCTACACCGCCCTGCGCGGGCTCGACCTCGCAGGCGTCGACCCCGGCCTGGCGGGCCGCGAGGGCGACCGCCAGGCCGAGCGCTTCCAGGCCGCGATGGACGACGATTTCAACACCGCCGAGGCGATCGCGGTGCTGTTCGAGATGGCCCGCGAGCTGAACCGGCTGAAGGCCGACGATACCGAAGCCGCCCGGCGGCTGGCGGCGCGCCTGAAGGCATTGGCCGCCGTGCTGGGGCTGTTGCAGTCCGATCCCGAGGCCTTCCTCAAGGGTGCCGGGGCGGCCGCCGGGGACGGGCTTGGCGATGCCGAGATCGAGGACCTGATCCAGCGGCGGTTGGATGCCCGCCAGCAGCGCGACTGGGCCGAGGCCGACCGGATCCGCGATCTGCTCAAGGCCGGTGGCGTGGTGCTGGAGGATGGCCCCGGCGGCACCACCTGGCGTCGTGCCTGAAGTCCGCTCCGCGGCCGGAACCCCTTTCCGTCGTCCGGTCTAACCGGCGTTTTTTCCATACTCCGAGAACCCACCATGCTTCAGCTGTTACTCCTCCTCGTGGCCCTGTCTCCCGTTGTCTTTCTGGTCGGCCTGGTCAAGCCCAAATGGATCCTGTTCTGGATGAAGGAGCCGGATCGTCTCTGGGCCTCCTCGCTCGGCCTGGTGATGTTCATGGCGACCTTCACCGCCTATTCGGAGATGCGGGTCCGGCACAAGGCGGCGCTGGATGCCGCCATCAAGCAGCAACGGGAGCGCGGCTCGCCGGATCGCCAGAACGAGTTGCAGCTCGACCGGCTGCGCTACTGAACCCGACACCCTTTCGACCGCCGGCGCCCGCTCTCGCCAACCCGGCCCCTCACGACGACGGAGCACGCATGACCCTTCAGCAACAGGACGTGGAAAACAGCCTCAAGGGATGGATCGATCCCTATCTGGGCAAGGATCTGGTCAGCGCCAGGATGGTCAGGGCCATCCATGTCGACGGCGACCGGGTGCGGGTCGAGCTGGCCCTGGGATACCCCGCCCTGGGCTTTCATCCGGTGATCCGCGAGGCTCTGACCGAGCGCATCCGGACCGATACCGGCGTCGAGCGCGTGGACATCGGCTTCGCCCTGCATGTCGTTTCCCATGCGGTGCAGAAGAATCTCAAGCCCCTGCCGGGCGTGCGCAACATCGTCGCCATCGCCTCCGGCAAGGGCGGGGTGGGGAAGTCCACCACCGCCATCAACCTGGGCGCGGCGCTGGCGGCGGAAGGCGCGCGGGTCGGCGTGCTGGATGCCGACATCTACGGGCCCAGCCTGCCGCACATGCTGGGTCTTGCCGGGCGTCCGGAGGTGCGCGAGGGCAACCGCATCGTGCCATTGCAGGCCTTCGGTCTCCAGGCCATGTCGATCGGCTTCCTCATCGACGAGGACCAGCCGATGATCTGGCGCGGCCCGATGGTGACCGGCGCCCTGCAGCAGCTGCTGAACAATACCGCCTGGGACGATCTCGACTACCTGATCATCGACTTGCCCCCGGGAACCGGCGACATCCAGCTGACCCTGTCGCAGCAGATACCGGTTTCCGGGGCCGTCATCGTCACCACGCCGCAGGACATCGCCTTGCTGGACGCCCAGAAGGGGCTGCGGATGTTCCAGCAGGTCAGCGTGCCGGTGCTGGGGCTGGTGGAGAACATGAGCATCCACGTCTGTTCCCGCTGCGGTCATGCCGAACCGATCTTCGGCCAGGGCGGCGGCGAGAAGATGGCGCAGAAATACGGGACCGAGCTGCTGGGTTCGCTGCCGCTGGACATTCGCATCCGCGAGCGCGCCGACGCCGGTCATCCCATCGTGGTCGCCGAGCCGGACGGTCCGGCGGCAGTCGCCTACCGCGAGATCGCCCGCCGGCTGTCCGCCCGTCTGGCGCTCAAGGCCCGCGACTACAGCGCCCGCTTCCCGACCATTGCCGTGGTGAACGACTGATGGGCATCAAGTCCGATCGCTGGATACGCCGCATGGCTCAGGAGCACGGCATGATCGAGCCCTTCGAGCCCGGTCAGGTGCGCGAGGGGGCCGACGGACGCAGCATCTCCTACGGCACCTCCAGCTACGGCTACGACGTGCGCTGCTCGAACGAATTCAAGATCTTCACCAACATCAACTCGGCCATCGTCGATCCCAAGCAGTTCGACGCCAGCAGCTTCGTCGATGTGCAGCAGGATGTCTGCATCATTCCGCCCAACTCATTCGCCCTGGCGCGCACCGTGGAGTATTTCCGCATTCCCCGCGACGTGCTGGTCATCTGTCTCGGCAAGAGCACCTACGCCCGCTGCGGCATCATCGTCAACGTGACCCCCCTGGAGCCGGAATGGGAAGGGCACGTGACGCTGGAGTTCTCCAACACCACGCCCTTGCCGGCCAAGATCTACGCCAACGAGGGCGTCGCCCAGATGCTGTTCATCGGCGCCGACGACGTCTGCGAAACCTCCTACCGTGACCGTGGCGGCAAATACCAGGGCCAGACCGGCGTCACCTTGCCGAGGGCCTGAGCCACCGGCCTGCGGTGGCGGCATCACGGGACCACTCAAACCATCACTTGGCTGAACCTATGTCCATGACCGACGAACAACTCTTCCAGCAGGCTGCCGCCGTCATTCCCGGCGGTGTCAATTCGCCCGTGCGGGCCTTCAAGGGAGTCGGCGGTACGCCCGTTTTCGTCGAGCGGGCCGAGGGGCCTTATTTCTGGTCCGCCGAAGGCCGTCGCTATATCGACTATGTCGGCTCCTGGGGGCCGATGGTGCTGGGCCACGCGCATCCGGAGGTGCTCAAGGCGGTGCATGCCGCCGTCGACCGGGGCTTGAGCTATGGCGCGCCGACGGCCATCGAAACGGCCATGGCCGAGCGTATCTGCCAGCTGATGCCGGGCATCGAAAAGGTACGCATGGTGAGCTCGGGCACCGAGGCCACCATGAGCGCCATTCGCCTGGCGCGCGGCTTTACCGGCCGCGACACGCTGGTCAAGTTCGAGGGCTGCTATCACGGGCATTCCGATTCGCTGCTGGTCAAGGCCGGTTCCGGCGCACTGACCCTGGGCGTGCCCAGCTCGCCCGGCGTGCCGGCCAGCCTGGCCGGGCACACGCTGACGCTGCCCTACAACGACAGCGGCGCGGTGCGCGAGCTCTTCGCCCGTCGCGGCGGCGAGATCGCCTGCATCATCGTCGAACCGGTGGCCGGCAACATGAACTGTATCCCCCCGGTTCCCGGCTTCCTGGAGACCCTGCGCGAAGTCTGCGACGAGCACGGCAGCGTGCTGATCTTCGACGAGGTCATGACCGGTTTCCGGGTCGCGCTGGGAGGTGCCCAGGCCCTGCATGGCATCCGGCCCGATCTGACCACCCTGGGCAAGGTCATCGGCGGCGGCATGCCGGTCGGCGCCTTCGGCGGCCGCCGCGACATCATGGACTGGCTGGCGCCGCTTGGCCCCGTCTACCAGGCCGGTACCCTGTCCGGCAACCCGGTGGCGATGGCGGCGGGGCTCAGGACGCTGGAACTGATCGGTGTCCCCGGGTTCTTCGAGCGGCTGACCGACGTGACGCGCGATCTCGTCGAGCGGCTGCGGCAGCGTGCCTACGCCGCCGGCATCCCGCTGGCGGTCAACGCGGTCGGCGGCATGTTCGGCCTGTTCTTTACCGACCAACCCCACGTGACCGGCTTCGACGCCGTCATGGCCTGCGATGGCGAACGGTTCAGGCGCTTCTTCCACGGCATGCTGGAGGAGGGGGTTTATCTGGCGCCTTCCGCCTTCGAGGCCGGTTTCGTCTCGGCCAGTCATGGCGAGGACGTTATCGAGGCTACCCTGGAGGCGGCCGGCCGTGTGTTTGCCCGCCTGCCGTAACGCCTGTCCACGGCCAGACGGATCCGTCGATGCGGAGACAAATTGGCTGTTGCACCTGGCCGGGCGCAGCGGAGGCTCTGCCATGAGCTTCCGGCGTTTCGGGCGCCCTCCTGCCTGGGGCAACTGGCGAACGGGGTTCCCGGCCGCGCCTGATCGGCCTGGGCTTCGCGGAAGCCCGGTTGGGCGGTACCCTGGATGCAGCCGTCGGGGCTCATGAGGAACAGCGCCCGGACCAGGCTTTCCCTGGTGGTACCCGTCTACAACGAAGCGGAGTCCATCGCGCTGTTTCTGGATGCCATCCACCGGATATTCGCCTCGCAGACCGGACTGGATGTGGAACTGGTGTTCGTGAACGATGGCAGTCAGGACGATACGCTGGACAGGCTGCTCGAAAGCCAGGGCAAGGATGCCAGGATCAAGATCGTTGACCTGAGCCGGAATTTTGGCAAGGAAGCCGCCTTGAGCGCGGGTTTGCAGGTGGCGACGGGCGAAGTTGTCGTGCCCATCGATGTGGATCTGCAGGATCCCCCGGAACTGATTCCGGCCATGCTGGAAAAATGGCGGGAAGGCTATGAGGTGGTCCTGGGCAAACGTGTCAACCGCGATTCCGACAGCTGGTCGAAGCGGATCTCCGCGCGGTTTTTCTACCGTATCCACAACCTCATCGCGGAGCCTGGATTGCCGGAGAATGTCGGCGATTTCCGCCTCATGGACCGCAAGGTGGTGGAGGCCTTGAACCAGTTGCCGGAGTCCCGCCGCTTCATGAAGGGCCTGTTTGCCTGGGTCGGGTTCAGGACGGCGATGCTGGACTACGTCCGGCCAGGCCGTGCCGCCGGAGCGACCAAGTTCAATGGCTGGCGGCTGTGGAACTTTGCGCTGGAAGGCTTCACCAGCTTCAGCACCTCGCCCTTGCGGGTATGGACCTACATTGGCTGCCTGGTGGCCACGATGGCGCTGGGTTTTGCGGTTTTCATCGCGATCAGGGTGTTTGTGCAGGGGGTGGATGTACCCGGCTATGCCTCGCTGATGGTGGCGATTACCTTCCTGGGTGGTCTGCAACTCATCGGCATTGGCGTCATCGGGGAATATCTCGGCCGCACCTATATCGAGTCGAAGCACCGCCCTATCTATATCGTTCGACATATCTACGAACCCTAGCGAGGCTGCCTTGGATATCAAGGAATCCGATATTCTGGGCGATGCCATTGACCACCATTGGTATTATGCTTCCAAGGCGAAGGCCCTGACACGCCTGCTCCAGAATTCGCCTGTCGCTGTCGTCATGGATGTCGGGGCGGGTTCGGGTTTCTTCTCCAGATACCTGCTGGAGCATGCCGGGGCGGAGGAAGCCTATTGCATCGACCCCGCCTATCCGTCGGACAGCCACGCCAGCCTGCATGGCAAGACGATGCATTTCCTCAGACATCCTGCCGGTCAGCGGGCGGACCTGATCCTGATGATGGATGTCCTGGAGCACGTGGAGGACGACGGGGATTTTCTGAGGGCTTATGTTGCCAGGGCAGAGGCGGGTACCCGGTTTCTCATTACCGTGCCGGCTTTCCAGTTTCTCTGGAGTGGACACGATGTCTTTCTGGAACATCGGCGGCGGTACTCCCTGAGGCAACTCATTGCGCTCGTCGACAGTTCCGGCCTGCGGGTACGGAACAGCTGCTACTACTTCGGCCTGATCTTTCCCTTGGCCGCCATGTTGAGGTTGGGGCAGAGGCTGCTGGCACGCGGTCTCGTGCCGCGTTCACAGCTGACCCGGCACAGTGCCACCCTGAATGCCATCCTCGCCGGGCTCTGCGGCCTGGAACTGCGCTACATGCACCGCAACCGATGGGCTGGCCTCAGCATATTCTGTCTGGCTGAAAAATGTTGATGGACCGGCAGGGCCTGATTGGCAAGGTGTTGCGTTTTGCCATGGTTGGGGGGGCTGGTGACTGCGCTGCATTTTGCGATAGCCATCGGCATCGTCGAGAAGGTCGTGAACAATCCGCCGCTTGCCAACGGGATTGCCTATACCATCGCGACGGTTTTCAATTATCTCCTCAACGCCACCTGGACATTCACCTGTCCACTGCGGAAGACCAATCTGGTCCGCTTCCTGGCCGTATCGATCCTGGCTTTGGGCATGGCGGCAGGATTGTCCTGGATGGTGGACAGGGAAGGCTACCATTATTTTTGTGGTATCCTTGCGGTCGCTTTCGTGATACCGCCTGCAACATTCCTGCTTCATCATGCCTGGACGTTTGCGGTGAGATAGTTGCCTTGCAATAAGGTAGCGTGGCATTGCTTGATTCGATAGTCTCCAGAAAATTCTATGCCT
>NZ_BAAHXD010000027.1:0-43985 GCF_054657115.1 Methyloparacoccus murrellii
GAATGGCATCCACGAGATCCAGAAACACCGCGGCCTGATCCGACTGCTTGATAAACTCAGTAGCTGCCTCGTGCTGATTCGCTTGACGCCGCCCCTCCCAATGGTCGAGTTCGTCGAGATAGGCGTCACGATCAGCCCAGTACAACACTTCACTAACTGTGTAAGCGTATTCATGATCGGGGTCTTTCAACCCCTTGAATGAAAGGGGCTCTGATTCATCCAATACTTCATTGAAATCCCCATTGGACGAATACGCGGCCTGCAAGGCCTCTTCGACCTTATCCACTATCAGTTTGTTTTCGCGAAGTTTCTTGATGTCCATCATACCCCCCCGGCGGACTCAGCAAGGGCTGTTACCGACAGCTCGCCAGACATGAGTTTTGGGAGTAGCGTGTCGCGTAGCGTGGCCAAAGCTCGGTTTTCACCCAGGCGGGCACGGTATTCGAGAATCAGTGGGCTGACGACATCATTCCATTTCTTCAGCACATCATTTCCAGGCAACCTTATAGGTATATCTCCGACGTTTGCCAAACTTGCGTTTGCCTGCACTGCTTGCACCACTTTGGACGCGATAAAGTTTTTCGTTTCAATACTGCGTAACGTCAACCAGCACAACGCGAAATGATCTAGCTTGTCTTTAAGGCGAATAAACGCGATTGCCTGATTTACGTTCGATTCATTCAAGTCGTTATCTACGAAAGCCGTTCGCCCAATGGTGCCCGCGATAGAAAACAGAAGGTCATCAGTTTTAAGAATTGATCGTTTAAGTAAACTTTCGTGAATTGATCTGGCGATGAGCTCCAAATTACCCCGAGCGATTTCGCCGTCCTCAGAAATATCTTTAACCTTGACGAAAGGAACTATTGGTACGTCTTTGGCATTCGCAATATCTGACTTGTTCGGTGTCGTTCCCTTGGATATGACTTCAGCAAGTGTGCGCATATCGGAAACTATCCACCCCTTCGGAATCTCCCCCAACTCCGACTCCTCCATCTCATCCGGAAACAGCGCGGCGGTGGCGGCGAGTTGTTCGTATTGCTCGGGCGGCAGGGCGTCGAGGTCGGCGTCGGGCTTGCCGCTGATGGCGCTCATGGCGGCGCGCAGCGGGTCGCGGCCTTCTTGTTTGGCGGCGATCTTGGCTTTGACCGGGTCGAAATCGACAAACCACGATTTGAAAATGGCTTGCGCCATGGCTTCGAGGGTTTGGTTGATGCGGCGGTTGAGGTCGATTTTGTCGTCTATCGACCGCGCAACTTGGGCGATTCTTTTTTGCGATGCAAATGGCGGGAGCTTCATCTGCAAAGCCTGCATGCGCTTTGTGTCTAGCTTTCCTGCGCCAATTCCCGTCTCTTCGACTACCTCATCTAGAAGGAATCTTTCATTACCGACAAGCCAGTAAAGCAGGAACCATGGATCCAGCCTGTTTGAGTCTGGAATCAATGCCTTGACATCTTGATTGAACGCTAAGTCGCGGCAAGCCATGCCGACCGGAAGTCGATTGTGTAATGCACCCCCACGAACTAGAAGCAAGATGCTGTTGGTCGGGGCTAAACGGGAGCCAGCGCTTAGGCCGCTTTCTGTGATCTTTAGATCCGAGTCATAAAAGCGCGTACCGTACATTGAGTTGGCGCTAATCCATGGGATGTCGCCATTCCAGAACGACGGAGTTCCCTTATTCGGCGTCCCGCCTGACAGCCAGGTGGTTACCGAGCCGAGCGTAACTTCTGACCAATCAGCACTCATAACCCAGCCCCGCCAAGTTCTTCTTGATCTCCCCCTCCAGCTTGGCGCTTGCGGCAAACTGCGCGGTCATTTCAGCACCTCCCGCACCCGCTCCATGATGCTCAGCGATGCCGTGTCCATGCGCGAGAAGGCGAAACACTTCTTGCCCAGGTCTTTCAGGGATGCGCCAATGTGGTAGACCGTTTCATCGTCGAGGATCAGGAAGCGGTCATGGCTATGCGGAAAAGCCTCAACCCGGATGGGCGGGTATTGGCGGTTGTGCTTTTTCAAATCCTGCTCCAGTTGCGGGCTGATGCTCTTGGTTAACAGGGTGGCGCTGACGCCTTGCGGGCGCTTGGCAAGCTGGAGCAATACACTGTCGTCGATGAAGTTGTCGATAAGCATGATCGAACGCTGGGCGCTGCGCAGCAGGTCATTGATGAAGACATAGGCATCGAATACCTGCCCATCGAAGAAAACGCCCTGTACCGGTTGGAGGTTTGCGGTTTCCAGGGCGCTAAACAACTGTTCAAAACGCTGATCGGCGTGGATTTCATGGGCGATCTGACGCTTTTCAAGCGTTTCGAGGCGATCCAGCAGGGGCGTGCTGGCGGCCAGCAGGCGGCGCATGGAGACAAAGGCGCGCATGATGGCGATATTGACTTCGATGGCTCGCTCGCTGGTCAGTACCGAGGAAAGTGCTGCAACACCTTGTTCTGTAAAGGCGAATGGCATGGCACCGCCGAGCACGCCCTTGGTGGGTATCACAGATTGTGATACCAGCATGTCCACCTCGTGTTCCTCAAGCACGAACATGAAATCATCGGGGAAGCGTCGGATATTGCGCTTGACCGCCTGTTTGAGTGCGCGTGTTTCTACCTGATAAAGCGCGGCCAAATCCCGATCCAGCATGACTTTCTCCCCGCGCAGGGTATGGATCAGGCCTCGTAGGCTTTCTTCGCACAGGGCGATATCCATAATGACCATGCGTTCGTCGCTCATAGGGTGTACCCCAACCCTGCCAGATTCTTTCTGATCTCCCCCTCCAGCCTGGCACTTTCCCCAAACTGCTCCGCCAACTGCGCCGTCAGCCGCGCCATTTTGTCGGCGAAAACTTCCCCGTCTTCTTCCTGCGCCTCAGCGCCCACATAGCGCCCCGGCGTCAGCACATGCTCGTGCTTGCGAATGTCGTCGAGCGAAGCGGAGTAGCAGAAACCGGGGATGTCTTGATAGGCCCCCTCACCCCGGCCCTCTCCCGCGAGGGGAGAGGGGGAAGAGTGTTGCCAAGCATGGAAGGTGTCGGCGATTTTCTGGATGTCTTCGGGACGGAAATCGCGCAGCACGCGGTCTTTCATGTAACCAAGTTGGCGGGCGTCGATGAACAGGAACTGGCCGCGCCGATCGCGCTTTTTCTTGTCGAGGTTGAAGCCGTTGGCCTTGTCTTTCGTCAGGAACCAGATGCAGGCCGGGATTTGGGTGTTGGTGAAGAGCTGGCCGGGCAGGGCGACCATGCATTCCACGAAGTCGCGTTCGATCAGCTGCTTGCGGATTTCGCCTTCGTTATTGGTGTTGCTGCTCATCGAGCCGTTGGCCAGCAGCAGCGCCATGCTGCCCGCCGGGGCCAGGTGGTAAAGCATGTGCTGCAACCAGGCGAAGTTGGCGTTGCCCTGCGGTGGCGTGCCAGCCATCCAGCGCGGGTCGCTGGCGAGCTTCTCGTTCCACCATTCCTTCATGTTGAAGGGCGGGTTGGCCATGACGAAGTCGGCGCGTAGGTCGGGGTGCAGGTCGTTCAGCAGCGTGTCGCCCGGTGCGCCACCAAAGTTGAAGTCGATGCCGCGGATAGCCATGTTCATCGCGGCGAGGCGCCAGGTGGTGGGGTTGCTTTCCTGGCCGTAAACGCTGATCTGCCCGGTTTTGCCATTGGCGACCTTGCCACCGTGCTGTTCGATGAACTCTTCGCTCTGCACAAAAAAGCCGCCCGAACCCATGGCCGGGTCGTACACCCGGCCCTTGAAGGGCTGCAGCATTTCCACGGTCAACGTGACGATGCTTTTGGGCGTGTAGTACTGGCCGCCCTTCTTGCCTTCGGCCAACGCGAACTGCCCAAGGAAATATTCGTAGACGTGGCCGAGGATGTCCTTGCTTTTGAGATTGAGCGGCTGGCCGTTGTATTCCTTGCGGTTGAAGTCGGTGTCGGAGAAGTGGGCGATCAGGTCGGCCAGCTTGTGCGAGTCGATCTGGGTGCGGGCGAAGTCCTTATTTAAAACGTTCTTGAGTTTTTTCTCGTTCTCGCGCTCGATGGCCTCCATGGCGTTGTCGATCAGCCAGCCGACGCTGCGCATTTCTTCCGGCTCGTCCTTCCCGGGTTTGTTCCAGGGCAGCGGGGCTTTGGGCGGCAATTGGGCGCAATCACGCAGGGTTTGCCAGCGCGCTTCCAGCGGCACCCAGAACACGTTTTTCTCGGTGTAGTAGTCGCGGACCTCCAGTTCGGCGGCGATATGGCCCTCGTAGTCGTCGGCATAGTCCTCCGGGGCCATGTAGTAGTCGTGATCCGGGTCGCGGAACTGGGCGTTCAACTCCTTCTGACGCTCCTCGAAAGCATCGGAGACGTATTTCAGAAAAATCAGGCCCAGCACGACGTGCTTGTACACGGCGGCATCCAGGTTGGAGCGCAGCTTGTCGGCGGCGGTCCAGAGTTTCTTTTCGAGATCGTTGAAGAACGGCTGTTCAATGGGGTTCATGGATTGTTCCCTGATGAATTTGCCTGAGCAGGCGCAGGTTGACGGTTAGAGAGTGCGTGTCGTGAACGGCTCAGTATCCCGTAACTCCGCCGCGCGTGGCAGCGGATGGTGATGGCGACCTTTGTGGAATCCGGCTGGCGCCGAGGCGTTGCCGGGAGGGCCATCGCTGATCGGCTTCCCGGCGGTTGCCGGCGGAAAGCCGCATGGATGGCCGGTCGCGTCAAGGGATGGGCCGGGAGATTCTGGCGTTTTCCCGCGCCAGATGTCGCGGCCATGCCGCCTGTTGGCGGCATGGCGTTTGAACCGCCCTGCGGGCGGGTCCAGCGACGGGCTGGCTGTGATCTGCCCGGGTGCGCGCCGGAAAGGAACCCGGGTTTTATCGCCCGCGCATCAATACTGCGTGTTGTCCGGGTAAACCCGGGTGCAGGGGCCGGTGATGATGTCACCCTCATCGGCCATCACAAGATTTTCAGGTGCCTTGCATACAATCTTGTCGCCCGGTCTGCCATCCAGCGCGTTGATGCGGGTCAGCCCGCTGCCGCCGATCAGCGTGTCCTTGCCGGGTCCACCGATGAGCAAGGTTTCAACCCCTCCTTCCACTTCGATTCGGTCATTGCCCAGTCCGCCATTGGCCGCGGTCTGGTTGGCGGAAAGCAAGAATCTGTCATTGCCGGGACCGCCGAATCCGACCGATTTCGGGTTTTCCAGGTTGATCGTATCGTTCTCGAGGCCACCGAACAGGACGCTGCCCTCCTGCAGGCTGCTCAGCTGGTCTGCCCGGGGTGTTCCATATTGGAGGCTACCCATCTGGGCCACACCCGCTTTTGCCTCGCGACAGATCACCTGAAGCTGAACCCGGGTGTTGGCGCGCTCCCTTGGCAGGCGGACCTGGCCACCGAACAGTCCCTTGACCTTGATGGGTTCCACATCATTTGCGCTGACATCCCGGGGTTCTCCCCAGGCTTCGGCGTTGACGGGTTTCATGCCCCTGGGACAAAGCGCATACAGGGGGGTGCGCCCATCGCCGACGACATTTTGCACAACGATACCTGGGCCTTGCGGCGTCATCTCCGCCCCGGCCTGGTTGACCGCCGGGCCGGAAAGGCTGGGCGTCGCATCGGTTTGCGGCACTGAAACAGGGGCCGTGTGCGTCTGGCCCCCTGTGGCGGTGTATTTCTGGGTGAGCTTGACCTGATGGGAATCGCTCTGGGAGCCCACCCAGCCGGTCGTGGGGGGCGTGGGTGCCGGATCAGCCTGTACATCCGGATTTGTCGGCATGGCGGCATAGATCAGCACCGTCCCGGGCGTCGGGAAGAGCGGGTTTTCGTCTGGGTCCTGGCCGGCAAAGGTGGTCAGGATCGTGGTATTGCCGTTGCCGTCCAGTATCCCCTTGCCAATGATCCAGTCAGCATACGGATTGGCGGCCTTCGTGCTGGAGGCGTCTTTTTGCTGGTAAAGGTACACGGTGCCCTGAGCGGGACTGTTGCCATAGGGCGCGGCAACGGACACGCTCACCATCGCCGGCGTCCCGAGGTCAACCTTGCCTGGATAGCCTGTGATTTTCGTGGTGGTGATGTACACCTTGTTGGTCCTGATATCGCCATGGTTGCCGTTGCAGTTATGGAGATACTGGTCGTCGGCAACCCCGCCATTCTCCTGTGTCTGCCACAGCACCCCCGCGCCCCAGTGCCGGCTGCCATCCTCCGTATTCTGCGCCCAATAGGTTATGGAAGAGCCAAAATCCGTCGCCTCGTACATGTGGTCGATGCTGACGCCCCCGGATTGGCCCTTGCAGGTGTACTGCTTTTGGTAGCCCGGTGCAGTGCTGCTGGTCCACGTCTGGGTTTCGAAGGCTCCGATCTTCCTGTTGTCGAGCCCTGCCGTATAGGCGCATTCGTAAAGTCCGTTGGTGGAGGCCATGAGGGAATCACTGCTGCCACCGGTCGCCGAACTGCAGCTCGGAGGTTTTGGCGAGGCGTCGGCAACGGCTTGAGGAATGCCACCGGACCATGGCGAAGCGGCGGCCATCAGGAAAAGTCCCGTCCTTAACCATCCGGTTATTGGTTGTTCTTGCATCGCGGTCATCTCCCTGCAGGCTGGATTCCGGCTGTGGCATTAAAGGCGTTATCGGTTGCCGCGGGTGGAGGCTATAGGTCTGAAAATGATCTTGCAACCGCATGCTTGACCCCGCCTGTCCCAAGCCGCCATGCGTTTCCCAAGGTTCCGGAATGGCCGGGCCTCGGGGGACGACTGGCGGCGTCCCGGGTGGTGATCGGTCCCGATGCATGTGAGGACCCCGGTGCGGGTGGATGCCGGGGCATCCGGTGGCTTGTCAATCTTCTCCCTCGCGGCGCGGAGGGAACCAGCGCCCCTGGACATAGGCCCCGGCGGCGATGCCGGCCAGGGCGAACAGCAGCGGCCAGTTGCCGACGCCGAGGCCGGCGATGGCGGGACCCGGACAGACGCCGGTCATGCCCCAGCCGACGCCGAACAGGGCGGCACCCAGCAGCGTCCGCCCGTTCAGGGCCGAGGCATGCCGGTGAAAGTGCGGCTCCAGCAAGGGCCGCCGCAGCAGGCGCGGACCCAGCTGGTAGGCCAGCAGTGCGACCATGACCGCGCCGCCCAGCACCAGGAGCAGGCCGAGGTCGCGGAACAGCAGGAAATCCAGCACGACTTCCGGTTTCACCATCGTCGCCACCGACAGCCCCAGGCCGAACAGGGCGCCGCAGCCGAGGACGGCAATCGCGGACAGGGCGCGCATCAGGCCACCCCCAGCGCGCGCAGCAGATGGGCGACGCCGATCGCCGTTGCCAGGAAGGTGGCGACGGCCAGCAGCGCCGGCGCTTGCAGGGAGGCCAGTCCGCAGATGCCGTGGCCGGCCGTGCAGCCGTTGCCGAGGCGGGCGCCGAAGCCGATGAAGAAACCGCCGATCAGCAGCCGCCAGGCCGGCACCTGGGTCTGGAACGGCTCGCCGCCGGCCAGCAGGTAGGTCAGGCCGCCGAGAACCAGGCCGGCGGCGTAGACCAGTCGCCAGCCGCGACTGCCCAGAAAGCGCGGCAGATGAAAGAAGGGCGCCTGGCTGACGAACGACCAGGTCGAGGTGAACACGGTGCTCATGCCGCCGATCAGGCCGGTCAGGAGAAACAGGAGTCCAACCGCCGCGCCGATCATCAGGCCGCCGGCGAGGTAATGGGTCATGCCCTCAGGGAACAGGTCGGTCAGCATCGCGCCCTCGATCGAATGCAAAAGGCGCGCAGTTTACCGGATGCGGCGGACCCGCTGTGGCCGCTCAGCCGTCCTCGCACCATGTCCGCATGGCGCGGGCCGACAGCGGCAGCAGCCAGCGCCGGGGCAGGTGGCGGGATACCCCGGCGAGCAGGCGGTTCCGCCAGCCGGGGATGGCTTCGAAGCGTCCCGCCTGCAGGGCGTTCAGGGCCGCCTCGACCACGGCCTCGGGTGTCTGCATGAGCGGCATGTCCGGCGCCCGGCCGGCACCGAATCCGGCCACCGCGAAGAACTCGGTGCGGGTCGGTCCCGGGCACAGCGCCAGCACGCGCACGCCGGTACCGGCGCACTCGGCCGCCAGGGCTTGCGAGAAGGCCAGCAGGAACGCCTTGGTGGCGCCGTAAACGGCCAGGTAGGGTGTCGGCTGGAAGGCGGCGAGCGAGGCGACGTTGACGATGGCGCCCCGGCCACGTGCCTTCATCGCCGGCAGGACGTGGCGGCAGAGCGCCATGGGGCCGGCGACGTTGACCCTCAGCATGGCCTCGTAATCGGCCAGCGGCTGCGCTTCGAAGGCGCCGACGCGACCGAAGCCGGCGTTGTTGACCAGCATCTCGACCACCCAGCCCGCCGCCTCGCAATGCCGGCAAAGCGCCTCCGCCGCGCCTGCCGCGGCAAGATCCAGCGCCACGGTTTCCACCGGCACCGCGTGCCGATCCCGCAGTTCCGCCTGCAGGGCCTGCAGGCGGGCGGAATCGCGCGCGGTCAGGATCACGGGTTGGCCCGCGGCGGCGAGGCGGCGGGCGAAGGCGGCGCCGATACCGCGGCTAGCGCCGGTGACGAGGGTATATCCGGTGGTCATGGAGGGCTCCTCTCGGAATGACGGTGAGGGTTTCGCCGGCGCCGCCGCCAGGGTGCCGCTAGGGGGTGCCGGGGGGCGCGCGGCCGGCAGACCGCGACGGCAGCCAGCCGAGGATCAGCTGCTTGATGTCGTCCAGCACCGTATAGACCGGCGGGATCACCAGCAGGCTGAGGATCGTCGAGGTCACCAGGCCGCCGATGACGGCATAGGCCATGGGGCTGCGGAAGGAGGCGTCGGCGGCGCCGAAACCCAGGGCCACGGGCAGCATGCCGGCACCCATGGCGATGGTGGTCATGACCACCGGGCGGGCGCGCTTGTGGCAGGCGTCGAGCAGGGCTTCGAAGCGGCCCAGGCCCAGCTCGCGGCGGGCGACGATGGCGTACTCGACCAGCAGGATGGAATTCTTGGTGGCGATGCCCATCAGCATCACCAGGCCGATCAGGGATGGCATCGACAGCGCCTTGTCGGCCAGCAGCAGGGCCACGAAGCCGCCGCCGAAGGCCAGCGGCAGGGCGGCGAGGATGGTGACCGGCTGCAGGAAATCCTTGAACAGCAGCACCAGCACCACGAAGATGCACAGCACGCCGGTCAGCATGGCGAGGCCGAAGCTGCCGAACAGCTCGGCCATCATCTCGGCGTCGCCGACATTGACCTGGCGCACGCCGGCCGGCAGGTTCCGCAGGCTCGGCAGCTGGCCGACCCGTTCGGTCACCTCGCCCAGCGGCAGGCCGGACAGCTCGATCTCCAGATTGATGTTGCGGGCGCGGTCGTAGCGGTTGATGACGGCGGGGCCGCTGGTCAGCTCCAGCTGCGCCACCTGGCCCAGCATCACCGAGCCGGCGCCGGCCTTGGTCGAGGGCACGGCCAGCCGCTCCAGCAGGTGCAGGTCGGCGCGGCCGCTGGCGTTCAGCCGCACCATCACCGGCACCTGCCGCTGCGACAGGTTGAGCTTGGGCAGCAGCCAGTCGTAATCGCCGACGGTGGCGATGCGCAGGGTTTCGGCGATGGCGGCGGAGGTGACGCCAAGGTCGGCGGCGCGGGCGAAATCCGGGCGCACGGCGATTTCCGGTCGCACCAGGGCGGCGGTGGAGGCGATGTTGCCGAGGCCGGGCAGCGTCCTGAGATCGCGTTCGACGTTGACGGCGGCGCGGTTCAGCGCCGCGGGATCGTCCCCGCTCAGCACCAGCACGTATTTTTCCCCGGAGCCGCCCAGGCCGACCTTGGTGCGCACGCCGGGCAGGGTTTCCAGGGCCGCGCGGATCCGGTTCTCGATGACCTGCTTGCGCACCGGCCGGTCCCTGCGGTCCGCCAGGGTGACCGTCAGGGTGGCCTTGCGCACCTCGCCGCCGGTCTGGGTTGCCATCGGGTCGCTGCCGGCGGTGCCGCCACCGATGGTGGTGTAGACGGTCCTGACGTAGGGCACGCGGGCCACCTGCTGCCGGGCCGCTTCGGCCGCCGCCGAGGTCTGCGCCAGCGTCGAACCCGGTGGCAGTTCCACGAACACCTGGGTCTGGGGATTGTCGTCGGCCGGGATGAAGCCGGTCGGCAGCAGCGGGATCAGCAGCAGCGAGCCGATGAAGAACCCGGCGGCGCCGGCCAGGGTGACGAAACGGTGCCGCAGGCACCAGGTCGCCAGTCGCAGATAGCCGCGCATCAGCCAGCCGCTGCGCGCGTCGTCGCCATGGGCGATGTCCTTGAGCAGGTAGGCCGACATCATCGGCGTCAGCATGCGGGCCACCACCAGCGAGGCGAACACCGCCAGCGCGGCGGTCCAGCCGAACTGCTTGAAGAAGCGGCCGACCACCCCGCTCATGAAGGCGGTGGGCAGGAACACCGCGATCAGGGCGAAGGTGGTGGCGATTACCGCCAGGCCGATCTCGTCGGCCGCCTCCATCGCCGCCTGATAGGGCGTCTTACCCATGTGCAGATGGCGGACGATGTTCTCGACCTCGACGATGGCGTCGTCGACCAGGATGCCGACCACCAGCGACAGGGCCAGCAGCGACACCACGTTGAGCGAGAAGCCGAAGGCATGCATGCCGATGAAGGTCGGGATGGCCGACAGCGGCAGCGCCACGGCGGCGATGAAGGTTGCCCGCCAGTCCCGCAGGAACAGCCACACCACCAGCACCGCCAGCGCCGCGCCCTCGTAGAGCAGCGCCATGGAGGCCTGGAATTCCTCCTCGACCGGCTTGACGAAGTTGAACGCCTCGGTGAACACCAGGTCGGGCGTGGCCCGTTGCAACTCGGCCAGCACCCGGCGCACCTCGGCACCGACCTCCAGCTCGCTGGCGCCGCGGCTGCGGCTGATCTCGAAGCCGACCACCGGCCGGCCGTCGAGGCGCGCCTCGGCGCGCGGCTCGGCCACCGTGTCGCTGACCTCGGCGAGCTGCTCCAGGCGGATGCGCCGGCCGCCGGACAGCGACAGCTCCAGGGTGCGCAACGCCTCCGCCGAGGCCACCGTGGCCAGGGTGCGCACCGGCTGTTCGCCGCTGCCGAGCTGGGTGCGGCCGCCGGCGCTCTCGCGCTGGACGTCGCGCAACTGGCGGGAGACCTCGGCGGCCGTGGTGCCCAGGGCCTGGAGCTTGATCGGGTCGAGGGCGATGGCGATCTCGCGGTTGACGCCGCCGACCCGGGTCACCGCGCCGACGCCGGGTATGGCCAGCAAGCGCTTGGACAGCGTGTCGTCGACGAACCAGGACAGGGCCTCGTCGTCGCGCTGCGCCGAAGCCAGGGTGTAGGCCAGGATCGGTGACTTGATCAGGTCCAGCTTGCTGACCACCGGATCGCGGAGATCGCTGGGCAGGTCGGCGCGGACCTTGGAAACCGCCGAGCGGGCATCGTCCAAGGCTTCCTCGACCGGCTTCTCCAGGCGGAATTCCAGCGTCAGGGTGACGTTGCCGTCCTGAATCTGGGTGGTGATGTGCTTGAGCCCCTGCAGCGTGGCGATGGCGTTCTCCAGCTTGCGGGCGACCTCGGCTTCCAGCTGCGGCGGCGCGGCGCCGGGCAGGCTGGCGCTGATGGTGACGGTCGGCAGGTCCAGATCGGGGAAGTTCTGGACCTTCATGGCCGCAAAGCCCATCAGCCCGCCGACGGTCAGCAGCAGGAACAGCATCACCGCCGGCAGCGGCGTGCGGATGCAGGCCGCGGAAATGTTCATGGCACCACCCGCACGGTGTCGCCGTCGCTGAGGAAGGCGGCGCCGCTGGCCACCAGCCGGTCGTCGGGCGTCAACCCGCCGAGGATCTCGATGCGGTCGCCGGCGCTGCGGCCGAGCGTCACCTTGACCTGCGTCACCCGCGCCAGTCCGTTCCGCGGCGCCTCGCCGAGCCGGAAGACGTAACTGAAGCCCTCGCGCAGGGACAGCGCCGCGCGGGGCACGGTCAAGGCGGTCTGCGCGCCATGGCGGAATTCGCCATGGGCGAACATGCCGGGCTTGAAGCCGGCCGCGCTGGCCTCGGGCAGGTCGACGTAGACCAGGGCGTTGCGGCTCTGCGGGTCCAGCGTCGGTCCGATGGCGCGGATCCGGCCCGTGACCTGGCCGATGTCCGGTACCTCCACCCGCGCCGGCAATCCCGGTTTCAGCCAGGGCAGCTCGGCCGCGGTCACCTCGGCCCGCCACTCCAGCCGGTTCTGCCGGACCAGCCGGAACAGTTCCTGGCCCTCGCCGGTCACGGCGCCGAGCGTCGCGCTGCGGCTGGAAACGACACCGTCGTCGTTGGCCACCACCCGGGTATGGCCGAGCCGCAGCAGCTGCTGATCCAGCTGCGCCCGCGCCAGTTTCATGCGCGCTTCCGCCGTCTTCTCGCCGGTCAGGTACTGGCCGACCTGCTGCGCGCTGAGGGCGCCGTCCTCGATCACCTGGCGCACCCGCTGGGCGTTCAGGCGGGCCTCGTGCAGGTTGGCTTCCGCCTCGGCCAGCGCCGCCTGGCTCTGCGCCACGTCGACGGCCACGCGCTCGCGGTCGAACACCGCCAGCACCTGGCCCTTGCGCACCTGGTCGCCGACCTGGGCGTGGATCTCGGTCAGCCGCAGGCCGCCGACCTCGGCGCCGATGATGGCTTCCTGCCAGGCGGCGATGGAGCCATTGGCGCTGAGCATCAGCGGCAGCTCGCGCAGTTCCGGCCGGATCAGCTCGACATTCAGCGCCGGCTGGGGCGCGGCCGGCTCGGGCGGCGGCTCGGCATGCGGCGACAGGGCGGCGAGCCCGAGTCCGGCTGCGAGCGCTGCGAGCAGGAGGGCGGTCAGCGCCCGCGAGGATGGCGGTTTCATGAGGGGTTCTCCGTCGTCCCGGCAGCCGGCCGGGCGGCTTCACCGGCACCGGGTGCGCCGGCCAGGGCGTGGTTGTCGCTGTCCTCCCAGCCGCCACCGGCCGCCCGGTAGAGCGCGATCCAGGCGGATACCCGCTCCTGTTCCAGATCGGCGACGGTGCGCTCGGCATTGAGCGCCTGCCGCCGCGAGGCCTCGACATCGATCAGGTTGCCAAGACCGATCCGGTACAGCTGGTCGGTGGCGCGGAAGTTGTCGCGGTAGCCCCGCACGGCGGCGCGGGCTTCCGGCAGGCGTTCCTCGGCGTTGTGCAGGCGCACCAGGGCGTCCTCGACCTCCTTGACCGCGGTCCGGACGGTGGCCCGGAATTTCGAGGCCGACGCCTCGTAGCGCGCCCGGGCGGCCTCGACATCGGCGGCACGCTTGCCGGCGTCGAAGATCGGCAGCGTCAGGGTCGGGCCGATCTGCCAAGTGTGCGCCAGGTAGAGGGCGGCGCCGTTGATGCTCTGCAGCGTCGGCGTGACGTTGCCGGACAGGCTGAGCCGTGGGTAGCGCTTGGCCTCTTCCACGCCGATGCTGGCGCTGGCCTCGGCCACCTGGCGCTCGGCGGCGGCGACATCGGGCCGCTGCATCAGCGCCCGGGCCGGTATCCCGCCCAGGCGGAACGGCGGCGGTTCCGGCAGGCGGGCGAGCTGCCCGGGCTGGGCGGTGAGCCGGTGGCGGACCTCCGCCTCGCCGAGGCCGGTCAGGGCGACCAGGCTCTTGACGGCGCGCTCGCAGACGCCGTGCTGGCGCGCCAGCAGTTCCTGGCCATCGGCGGCGCTGGCCTGCGACAGCGCCACGTCGGCGGGCGCGCGCAGCCCGACCTGTCCAGCCACTTCGACCAGACGGGCCGAGGCCCTGCGCGAGGCGGCGTCGGCCGCGGCGATGTTCACCAGCGCCTGGCAGTGGCGATAGCCGAGATAGGCGTTGGCGACCTCGACCGCCACGGCGACCCGGGCATCGTGCCAGGCATCGGTGCGGGCGTCGAGCTGGCTGAGGGCGGCCTCGCGCTGCCGGGCGATGCCGCCGAAGAGATCGATTTCCCAGCTGGACTGCAAGCCGGTCTGATAGCGGGTCCACTCGAACACCGGCCCGCCGAAGCTGCCTTCCTGGCGGACGAAATCGGTCTGCGAATTGAGGTTCGGCAGCCCGGCGGCGATGGCGCCGACCATGCCGGCGCGGGCTTCGTCGATGCGCGAACGGGCCTCCGCGACCGAGGCGCTCTCCCGCTGGGCCGCGGCCAGGAACCGCGCCAGCACGCGATCGTCGAAGCGATCCCACCAGCGCTTGAGGCTGGCCGGGTCGCCGCCGTGGGCGCGCGGAACGTCCGGCTGCGGCGCCTGCCAGCGGGGTGCGGCGGGCACCGCCGGTTCCCCGTAATCGGGGCCGACCGTGGTGATCAGCCCGCCGCCGCAGCCGCCCAGCAGCGCCATGCCGAGGAGGAGGGCGGCCCGCCGCCCGGGCTCAGCCGCCGGCATGCTGCTGCTGGGCGGCCAGACGCCGGGCTTCGCCTGTGATCATGGACAGCGCGTAGCCCGACAGCCGCTCGGCCAGGATGTCGATGGCGGCCGGGTCCATGAGGATCTCGGGCTGGATGGCGGCGACGATCTCCTGGCCGGCATAGAAATGCACGGCCATGCCCATGATGGCGAAGGCCAGGCGATGGATGTCGGTGTCCGGGCAGGCCGTGCCCAGGTGCCGGCGCAGCAGCATCGCCAGGGCGTCGTGGTGGGGCTTGATCTCGGCATCGATCTCGTGGCGCCAGGCGCCGGTCGGCTCGATCATTTCGCGGATGTGCAGCTTCATCACCAGGCGGAAATCCTCGCCGCGCTTGAGCGGTTCGAGGAAATCCCGGAACAGCTGTCCCAGCGCCGCCGCCAGCGGCAACTCGGCATAGCGCTCGCGGTTCAGGCGGGCGGGGAGATCGGCCATCGGCTCCGTGAAGGCGGCCCGGTAGAGACCGGCCTTGTCGCCGAAGTAGTAGCGGATGGCGGAGATGTTGGCGCCCGCGGCCTCGGCGATTTCGCGGGTGCCGGCGGCTTCGTAGCCTTTTTCGGCGAACAGCCGCAGGGCTGCCTGGACCAGCCGGCTGCGGGCGCTGGGGCCGGCCGGGGTGTCGTGTGGTGGCATGATGGGGGAGGGGTCAGGTTTCAATCAAACGATTGATCATAATGTCTCAATCGATTGATTGACTGTCAAGTCGCACCGATGCCGGGCGCCTTGCTGATCCCGGCGCCGCCGATCCCCTATGATGGCCGCGAGGCGCAACCGGCAGCTTGGGAGAGAGGCAAGGGCATGAAGATTCGGCAACAGAAGACGGACCGCGCCAGCGCGCGGCAGGGACGCTGGTTCGGCAAGGCCTGTGGCGGCGCGGGCACGCCGGCACTGGGGCTGGGACTTCCCGAGGTGCCGGCGGCGCCCGAATCCGTGGTCGGCGCACCGGTACCGGCCGGGTCGCCGCGCATCACCTGCGTCGATTTCTGCGAGCAGCGGGCCGAACGCCGCGACATCGATGACCTGCCGGGCTTCGTCGGGACGCATCGGCCGGACTGGTCCAAGGTTCGCTGGATCAACGTCGCCGGCGGCAATTGCGAGGATGTCCTGGCCCTGTTCGCGCAGAAATACAGCCTGCACCCCCTGGCGGTGGAGGACATTCTCACCGGCAGCCAGCGGCCCAAGGTGGAGGATTACCCGGCCTCGGCCGAGGCGCCCGGGCGCCTGTTCATCGTCGCGCGGCTGGCCGATCTCCAGGACGGCGCGCTGCGCACGGATCAGGTCAACCTGTTTCTCGGCCGCAGCACCCTGCTGACCTTCCAGGAGCACGCCAACGGCGTCTTCGAGCCGATCTACCGGCGGCTGGAATACGCCGGTTCGCGGCTGCGCGCCAACGACGCCAGCTTCCTCTGCTATGCGCTGCTGGACGCCATCGTCGACAGCTATTTTCCGGTGCTGGAGCACTACTCCGCCTGCATCGAGGCGATCGAGGAGGAACTGCTCGACGAGCCGCGCCAGTTCATGCTGCAGAAGGCGCATGCCGTGAAGCGCGGCCTGCTCCTGCTGCGGCGCTCCATCTGGCCGATGCGCGAGCTGATCGCCCAGTTGCAGCGCGAGCGCCACGAATGCCTGTCGGACAACACCCTGACCTATTTCCGCGATGTCTATGACCATTGCGTGCAGATCCTCGATCTCAACGAGACCTACCACGAGATCGCGACGGCACTGACGGAAACCTACATGTCGGTGGTCTCCAACCACATGAACGAGGTGGTCAAGGTGCTGACCATCATCAGCACCATCTTCATCCCGCTGACCTTCATTGCCGGGGTCTACGGCATGAACATGCCGATCCCGGAGAACGCCTGGGAATGGAGCTATCCGGTGTTCTGGGTGATCTGCCTGCTGATCGCCGCCGGCATGCTGACGCTGTTCCGCCGCCGGGGGTGGCTCTGATTTTCCCGGCCGGCCAGTCCCTCTTCAGATTCAGGCATCGGCCGGCCTGTTTCCGGGCCGGCTGGCCAGGGACAGCGGCAGCTTGACCCGTTGCACCCGGCGATGGGTGTCGGTCCTGGCGAAGAGGGTGGGCAGGTGGCGGCGGACGCCGAGGTGAGCACGCTTGACGGCTTCCCCCACAGGGATGGGGAACCCTCCCAGGCCGCACTGGTGCGGGGTGCCGGGCGTTGCCCCGGTTTCCTGCCCGTGCCGCCCGTTGCCGAATCCGCCAGCAAGCCGGAGGCGACGGGGTCAGCCGCGATACAGCGGCCTGGCCATCAGCAGGTGCACATCGCCCAGGGCGCGCTCGAGGTAGCCGCCCTCGCAGTAGGCGAGATAGAACTCCCAGAGCCGGATGAAGGCCTCGGAATGGCCCTGGGCGCGCACGGCGTCGAGTCGGGCCAGGAAGGCTTCCCGCCAGCGGCGCAGGGTGGTGGCGTAATGCGGGCCGATGTCGTCGAGCTGGATGAGTTGCAGGTCGGAGGCGCGGGTGGCGGCACCGACCAGGGCGGTGATGGCCGGGATGCAGGAGCCGGGGAAGATGTAGCGCTTGATGAAGTCGACCTCGTCGCGCGCCCGGCGGTAGTGCCGGTCGTTGATGGTGATGGCCTGCACCAGCATCAGCCCCTCGGGCTTCAGCAGCGCCGCGCACTGGCGGAAGAAGGTCGGGTAGTAGTGGTGGCCGACCGCCTCGATCATCTCGATGGAGACCAGCTTGTCGTACTGGCCGCGCAGCTGGCGGTAGTCCTGCCTGAGCAGGGTGATGCGGTCCTCCAGCCCGGCCGCGCGGATGCGCTCGGCGGCGAGCCGGTGCTGGTTCTCGGAGATGGTGGTGGTGGTGACATGGCAGCCGTAGCGGCTGGCGGCGTGCAGGGCGAAGCCGCCCCAGCCGGTGCCGATCTCGATCACCCGGTCGGAGGGTTTCAGATCCAGCCGCTGGCAGATGCGATCCAGCTTAGCGACCTGGGCTTCCTGCAGGGTCATGTCGGACCGCTCGAACAGCGCGCAGGAGTACATCAGCGTGTCGTCGAGGAACAGCTTGAAAAACGCGTTGCCGAGGTCGTAGTGGGCGGCGATGTTGCGCTGGCTGCCGGCCTCGGTGTTGCGGTTCCAGGCGTGCAGCAGCTTGCGCAGCGGTGCCGCCACCAGCGACAGGCCGCCGTCCAGCCCGTCCAGCACGTGGCGGTTGCGCACCATGATCCGTACCAGGCCGACCAGGTCGGAGCAGCGCCAGGCATCGGCCATGTAGCCCTCCGCCGCGCCGACGCTGCCGCCGAAGACGGTGTTGCCGTAGAACGCGGGGTGACGGATGTCGATGCGCACCGGGACGGGAAACGCCTCGGTGACGCGGCCGAAGCGCAGGGATTCGCCGTGGTCGGCGAGAACGATTTCGCCGGCTTCGAGCCGGGCCAGCTGGCGATGCAGCAGCCGGGCCGCCCAGCGGTTGAGGACGCCGGCCGAGCGGGTGGGAATGGCGGGGGTCGCGAGCGCGATCGAAGGCTTCATCGGTTGACTCCGGGTTGACCGGGCGAGGATTCGCCAGGGTGATCGTAAACAGGGATGCGTTTCCATTGGAGCCGGGCCGCCTGCCAGTAGATGCCGGCGACGACCTGCGCCGTCATCAGCGGATGGCGGATCAGCGCCCCGGCCAGTTCGGCGCCGGAAAGCTCGCGCCGTTGCAGGTCCAGGGTGGCGTCGAACAGCTTGGTGCCATGCCGGTCCAGCCGCATGTGGACATTCAGCTTGTCGCCCGGTTCGCCGAAGCGCCAGTCGTAGTCGATGTCCATGGGCATGAACGGCGAGACGTGGAAATCCTTGGCGAAGCGCCAGCGGTGATGCCGGCCCCGGGGCTCGTCCCGTTCGGGCGTCAGCACATAGGCGCGGCGCTCGTTCCAGGGGGTGTTGGTGATCTCGGCGAGCAGGGTTTCCACCCGGGTGTCGGCCGCGTCGAAGCAGTAATAGAAGCTGACCGGGTTGAACACGTAGCCGAAGTAGCGGAGGTGGGTCAGCAGGCGGATCGGCCCGGCCGGGCGGCGGCCGGTTTCCTGCTCCACCCGGTCGCGCACGGCGGTGTCCAGCGGGATGGCCGGGTCGCCCAGGTAATCGGCGCGGCGGAACCAGGCGAGGTTGGGCCGGCCGACCGACCACAGCCAGCGGTCCTGGAACACCGTGTCCAGTTCGGCCAGGTCCAGGTATGGCATGAACAGCCGGTAGCGGAATTGGTGGGGTCGCGGCAGAAAGCGGCGATGGCGGACCCAGCCGGTGTAGAGGGCGCTATGCATGGCTCAGGGCTGCCGGGCCGGCGATGTCATGCGGCCATCCCCCTGGGAGGGGGAGAACCGTGAGGGGCAGGCCTTTCCCGTGGCGCATCAGCGGTTGCCATCGACCTGGGCGGCGACGCGCAACCCGCTCTTCACCCCGTCCTCGTGGAAGCCGAAGCCCCAGTAGGCGCCGGCGTAGTAGGTGCGGTTGACGCCGCTGATCTCGCCGTGGCGCGCCTGGGCGGCGACGCCGGCCGGCGTGTAGGCCGGGTGATGGTAGGTCAGGCGCCGGAGGATGCGGGCGGGGTCGATGCGCTCGCCGTCGTTGAGACTGACGCAGAAGGTCTCGGGCGCGTCCAGCCCCTGCAGGATGTTCATGTTGTAGGTGACAGCGACGCGATCCCGTGCCGCGCGCGGGATGTGGTAGTTCCAGGCGGCCCAGGCCAGTTTGGCCCGCGGCAGCACCGAGGCGTCGGTGTGCAGGATGGCTTCGTTCTCCTGGTAGGGGATGGCGCCGAGCAGTTCCCGTTCCACCGCGGTCGGGCGCTCCAGCAGAGCCAGGGCCTGGTCGCTGTGGCAGGCCAGGACCACGGCGTCGAAGCGCGCCTCGGCGCCGGTGGCGGTGCGCAGCGTCACGCCGTCGGCATCGCGGGCGATGCGGGCCACCGGCATGGCCCGGTGGATGCGCTCGCGGAACGGCGCGGTCAGCGGATCGACATAGCTGCGCGAGCCGCCCCGGATCACCCGCCACTGTGGTCGCCGGTCGACACTCAGCATGCCGTGATTGTGGAAGAAACGGATGAAGTAGCGGGCCGGGAAGTTGAGCATGTCGCCGGGCGCGGCCGACCAGATCGCGGCGCCCATGGGGATGATGTAATGCTCGCGGAACTCGCGCCGGTAGCCGTTGGCGCTCAGATAGTCGCCCAGCCGGGTGTCGTCATCGCCGGTCTCCAGGAACCCGCGCGCCTCGCGGTTGAAGCGCAGGATGTCCCGGATCATGCCGTGGAAGCTTGGCGAGAACAGGTTGCGGCGCTGGGCGAACAGCGTGTTCAGCGTGGTGCCGTTGTATTCCAGTCCGGTCTTTTCGCAGCGCACGCTGAAACTCATCGAGCTGGGCTGGGAGGCCACGCCCAGCTCGTCCATCAGGGCGATAAAGTTGGGGTAGGTCCAGTCGTTGAAGACGATGAAGCCGGTGTCGATGGCCCAGTGCCGGCCGCCCAGTTCGATGTCATGGGTGTGGGTGTGGCCGCCGACGTGGTCGTTGGCCTCGAACACCGTGATCTCGTGACGGGGGTGCAGTTTGTGCGCGGCGGTCAGGCCGGCGATGCCGGTGCCGACGATGGCGAGTCTCATGATGCCGCCCCCGTGCGGATGCGCCGGCCGTCCCGAACATGGGCGGGCAGGGGCTGGAGATCCCAGACCAGGCCCAGGCTGGCCATCAGCCGCAGGGCGTACCAGGTCGGGTCGATCTCCCACCAGTAGAAGCCCTGGCGCACCGTGGCCGGATAGTGGTGATGGTTGTTGTGCCAGCCTTCGCCCAGTGTAAGCAGTGCCAGCAAGGCATTGTTGCGGCTGTCGTCGCGGGTGGCGTAGCGGCGCCTGCCCCAGACATGGGCCAGCGAGTTGACCGTGAAGGTGGCGTGGTAGAGCAGGATGGTCGAGACGACGAAACCCCAGACCAGCAGCTGCCAGCCGTTGGTGTCCCAGTGGGGCCACCGCCAGGCCAGCAGCTCGCCCAGACCGAACAGGGCCAGGGCCATGAGGATGGGCACCAGGCTGTCGTAGCGGTCGAGGAAGCGCAGCTCGGGGAACGATAGCCAGTCGCGGATCAGTTCGGCGCGGGTACGGAAATTGACCCGGCACAGGAACCAGCCCATATGGCTCCACAGGAAGCCGCGCTGCCGGGGCGAGTGCGCGTCCCCGGGCTTGTCGGAGTGCACATGATGGTGGCGATGATGCGCCGCCCACCACAGCGGCCCGCGCTGCGCCGCCGCGGCACCCACCAGGGCGAACAGGAACTGTACCGGCCGCGAGGTGCGGAAGGCCCGATGCGAGAAGTAGCGGTGGTAGAAGCCCGTGATGGCGAACATGCGCAGCACGTACAGGCCCGCCGCCACCGCCACCGCCACCGGGCTGACGCCGACCCAGAACACGGCCAGGCAGGCCAGGTGCAGGGCGGCGAAGGGCACGGTGCGCAGCCAGTCGATGCGGTCATTCTGGCCGTCGTCGGGCAGCGCTCCCGCTTCGTTGTCGATCCACCGCCGCAGGGTGATGCGCCAGCCTTGCGCAGGCGCGGCCAGGGGGGCGGGGGGGCGGGATGCCGGGGGCGTGTCGGGCGTTACCATTGCTGCGGAACCTTGCGGATTTGGCCGATGTTATAGCCTTCGCGACCCAGCAGATCGAGCAATTTCCGGTAGTCGGCCTCGGGGATGCTCGGCGTGCGGGCCATGATCCAGACATAATCGCGCGCCTCGCGGCCGATGATGGTCTGGGTATAGCCGGGATCCAGGTAGACGATGCGGAAATCCGACTTGAAGGGCCAGACGAAGCGCATGCCCCAGACGGCATTGCTGCTCCTGTCCAGCACGAAGCCGGTGGGCTGGTAGCGTTTCAGCGGGCCGTCGAAGCTGTCCTGGCGGTAGGTGAAGGTGGTGGCGATGGTGCCATCCGGATTCAGCCGGTAGGACTCCACGGCATTGTGCGCGCCTTTCTCGATGAAGGTGGGAATGTTGGCGATCACGTACCAGTCGCCCATGAAGCGCGGCAGATCCACCTTGGACGCCAGGGTGATGGGGGGATGCGCCGGCGAGGAGCACCCGCCGAGGCCGAACAGGGCAACAAGGCCCGCGCCGATGTGTCGTTTCATGGTGTGTGTCCTGGTCTATTCGATGCGGTAGCGCAGGGTGCGACCGTTGTCGAGCCGCGAATCCAGCGCGACCCAGCGGCCGCCGTCGGCATACCAGAGGTCGATCTGGAATTTGCCGGCGTCGAGATGCCACTTGTCCGCGGCCACCGCCTGTCCGCGCACGGGCACGCTCTCGCGGCCCCGCGGCTGGATCCGGACCGGGGTGAACTCCCCGTTCTGCGGGTTGAGCAGGTGGCTTTGCCGCAGCATCAGCGGGTTCCAGTAGGCGAAGCTCATGATGCAGGCCGGCAGCTTTTCCGCCTGGTCGTCCTTGCGCAGCTCGAACCGGTCGCCTTGCGACTGGCCGCGCAGCGTCGTGCGCTCGCCGTTGTCGTCGGTCTGCGCCTCGATCGCGCCGAGACAGTCGCCCCGCCAGGTTTCGCGGGCCTGATGCTGGTAACGGTAGGCCTCGATCATGAGCAGCTTGACCGAGAAGCGCGCCTCGCTGCGCAGCTCGCGCATGGCCGGCGTCTCGTCGAGACTGAAACGGTGGTGGCCGACGCGGTCATCGTCCAGATAGACGGTGAAGTTCCAGTCGCGCTCCGCCGTCTGGGGCACGGCCCCGGCGGCGCCGGCGAGACCCAGCAGCGCGGCGGCCAGTGTGGCAATCGGCCAGTTCATGATGGCGTTCTCCCGGGTGGGCGCGGGACGAAGGCGCTGGTGTTGCGGATGTAGTCCCGGTAGGCCGGCCGCCGTTCGGCGATATCGGCCTCCAGCAGGGGGACGCCGGATACCTTGACCAGCAGGAAGGTGATCAGCAGGGGCGAGACGACGATCCACAGGGGCGCACCGGCGGCGACCGCGACGAGATAGAACCCCCACCACAGCAGCGTCTCGCCGAAATAGTTCGGATGCCGCGAATAGCGCCAGAGGCCGCTATCCAGAACGGCGTCATGGCCGCGCGGCCGTGCCCGGAAGCGGGCCATCTGCAGATCGGCGAGGCTCTCGATACACCAGCCGGCAAGGAACAGGGCAACGCCCAGCGCGTCGAGTCCACCCAGGGCGGCCGGCGATTTCATTGCCGGCAGGATCGGCCAGGCGATGACCCAGGCCAGCAGGGCCTGCAGGGCGAACACGATCACCAGGCTCTTGACGGCGTAATGCGGCTGGTTGCGGGCGCGGATCGCCTGGTAGCGGCGGTCCTCCGGCTGGCCCCAGTTGCGCCAGGTCAGGTAACCGCTGAGGCGCAGGCCCCAGAGGCTGACCAGCAGCAGCGTCAGGCTGGCCCTGGGGCCATTGGTAGGCAGGGGCGTCCACCACCACAGCAGCAGGGCGGCCAGGAAAAACCAGGACCAGACGCTGTCGACGATGCTGACATCGCGCTTGCGGAGGCTGAGCAGCCAGGTCAGGGTGGCCAGCGCCAGCATCAGCAACAGGCCCTGGCCGGCCAGATTCCAGTCAAACATGAGCTTTCTCCGGAGGATTTGCGCCGTTGCCCAGGCGTTCTGCCATGTGCAGCAGCAGCGGCATCAGCAGGGCCCAGCCCAGCCCGATGATGGCGAGCGACAGGCTGCGATCCGGCAGCTCCAGCGCCTGCAGGTGCTCGCCCGCGTACCAGGCCAGCGGCCCGCCAAGCAGGCCCAGCACGGCGGCCAGCAGATGGCGGCCCTGCAGCCAGCGCAGGGAGGCGTTGAAGGTGGTCGCGAACGCCAGCCACAGGGCCACGATCCAGACCGGGGGAAACTGTTCCAGCCCGTTGCCGTGGTAGCGCACCCAGCCGCCCTTGACCAGCAGCGTTTCCCAGGCGGCGCCGATGAAGCCGGTCGCCAGGATGATCCCGAACTCGCGGCCGGGATGCGGGCTGGCGGCAAGATGCAGTCCGCAGACCGCCAGCACCGCGATCACGCCCGCCAGGAAATGCCCGGCCCCGGCACCCATCACGCAGGCGAACCAGGCCAGCTGATAGAGGCCGAAATTGAGCGGCGGCGGAATCCTGTGCATGGCGGGCATCGGCAACCTCCCTCAGTCCGGTTGGGCGCTGCGGCGGAACAGATAGTGGCCGACCGGCCATTCCGTACCCTGGCGGTAGCCGAACAGTTCCGCGCAGGCCATGAAGAAGATGCGCCAGCGCACCCACCACAGCGGCGCCTGGCCGGGGCCGTAGGTGCTTTCCAGCAGGGGCCACAGCGCTTGCCGGTGGCGGTCCATGTTGGCCAGCCAGGCATTGGCGGTCTGCTCGTAGTGGCGGCCGCTCCATTGCCAGCGCTGTACCAGCTGCAGGGGGCTGTCGAGCTGCGTGGCCAGATCCCAGGAGGGCATCATGCCGCCGGAGAAGAAGTAGCGGCTCATCCAGTCCGACGCATCCTGGACCTCGAACCGATAGGGCAGGGCGCGGTGGCAGAACACATGCATGAAGAACCGGCCATCCGGTTTCAGCCAGCCGTCGATGCGTCCGAACAGCCGCGACCAGTTGCGCATGTGCTCGAACATTTCCACCGACACCACCCGGTCGAAGCGCCGCTCGGTGTCGAAATGGTTCATGTCGCAGGTGACGATTTCCAGATTGCTCAGTCCCGCCGCCTGCGCCCGGGCCAGGATGCTCTCGCGCTGGCTGTGCGAGTTGGAGACGCCGACGATCCGGCTGCGCGGGAACTGCTCCGCCATCCACAGGCTGAGCGAGCCCCAGCCACAGCCCAGTTCCAGGATGGCCTGGCCGTCGTGAAGATCCGCGTGCTCGGCGGTTTCGCGCAGGGCCGCCGCCTCTGCCTCGTCCAGGGTGCGCACCCCCGCCGGCCACAGGCAGCTGCTGTACTTCCGTCGCCGGCCCAGCACCGCCTCGAAAAAGGCGGCCGGCACCTCGTAGTGCTGCTCGTTGGCCTTGTCGGGCACCAGGGCGATCGGCGCCGCCGCCATGTCGCGGAGGAAATCCTGCACGTAGCGGTCGGCGGCGGCCGGGTTGTCCAGCGGCAATGCCGCCAGCCGCGAGCGCAGCAGTCGACGGATGCCCAGGCGGATGGCCCAGTCAGGCACGAGCCCGCGCTCGGTCAGGGAAATCAGGGTGGATGTCGGCGTCATGCAGTGTGTTCCTCGAAGTGACACCGGGTTAGTGTGCTCCGGGGACAAATGGTGCCCCAGGTCGGGTGAAATTCTGCTGCCTCCTCCCGGGTCCGCGCGATGGCGCTGACCCATGGGGCAGGTCGGGGACCTTGCCGATCCGGTCCGGGATTCGCCGGTATCGGCGAGCGCTCCGCGAGGGCTGGTTAAAATGAATCATCCCCCGCCGCCATCCTGGTCCGAATGCCTGTGAACGTGCTGATCCCCTGTCTGGCTTTTCCCTGGCGGCAAAAGTTTGCCACGCTGGCCTGGCTGGCCTGGCTGCTGATGACCGCCGTGCCGGGGCTTTTCGCCGGCACGGGGGCCGGCGTGTGCGTCGCCATCGAGGGCGCGGTGATCCTGCTGCTGATCCTCGGCTGCGTGTTCACGGTCGTGGAACATGCCGACGCCCTGGCGGAACGGCTGGGCGAACCCTACGGGACCCTGGTGCTGACGCTGTCGGCGACGGCGATCGAGGCGACGCTGCTGCTCAGCGTGATGCTGTCCGGGGAGCAGAACCCAACCCTGCTGCGCGACACGGTGTTCGCGACCCTGATGGTGGCGCTCAACGGACTGGTGGGGCTGGCGCTGACGGCCGGCGGCTGGCGGCATATCGAGCAGGCCTTCAACCTGCGCGGGGCGCTCGCCTTCCTGCACATCATCGCGCCGCTGTCGTTGCTGATCCTGGTGCTGCCGAACTTCACCCGCCAGACCCCCGGGCCGACGCTGGCGCCGGTGCAGGAGGCGTTCATGGGCATCCTCTGCGTGCTGGTCTATGCCGTGTTCCTGCGCCTGCAGGTCGGCCGCCACCGCTCGCATTTCGCCCATGTCGTCCATGACAGCCATGCGCTGGCGTCCGTGCCGGGCGGGCAGGACGGCGAGGCGGGCGAAGCCGGATCCCTGGCGGCCTCGCTGGGGGGGCTGTTGTTCGCGCTGCTGCCGATCATGCTGCTGTCGGAGCGGGTGGCGGCGATACTCGACTACGTGATCGAGGGCCTGCGCCTGCCGGCCGGCCTGGGCGGGCTGATCGTCACGGCGCTGGTGCTGTCGCCGGAGGGCATGGGCGCCCTGCGCGCGGCGGTCGGCAACCGGGTGCAGCGCGCCATCAACATCTGTCTGGGTTCGGCGCTGTCGACCATCGCGCTGACCATACCGACGGTGCTGATCGCCGCCGCCCTGCTGGGCCATGCGCTGGTGCTCGGCATCGATCAACTGGACGTCAGCCTGCTGTATGCCACCCTGATCGTCGCCTTCATCACCTTCGTCAGCGGCCGGGCCAACCTGCTGCAGGGCGTGGTGCACCTGATGATCTTCGCCGCCTACCTGTTCTTCATGTTCTTCCCCTAGGGGATGTTCAGCGCTCGTAGACGCCCTGGGGACCGTCGATCTCGATGGGCTGCATGCTGTCGTTGGGATTGGCCCGGAAGCCTTCGCCGTCGCAGGTCTGGTTGCCCGTGCGCCAGCCCTGGGCATATTCGCCGTCGTTCAGGTAGCGCGGGTCGTCGCGAACGAACGCGCCGGTCTTGTTGCTGGCCGTGGACGTGCCATTCTGGCAGCCATCCCGGTAACCGGCGGCATAGGCAGGCGAGGCGTTCTGCAGCAGCTGGTCCTGGCTGCATCCCGCGAACAGGACCAGGGCGAGAAGAGTGGTGCGGATCATGGCGGTTGCTCGGGTGGGGGACATGGGGGTGGAAGCGGCCGGTTCAGCCGGCGCCGCCTTCCTGCAGGGCCTCGAGCGCTTCCCAGCGGGCGTAGGCGGATTCCAGCCGGGCCTGTCTCTCGGCCGCCGCGGCCTGGGCCTGGGTGATGGCTTCCCGGGGCTGCTGGTAGAAGCCGGCCTGGGTCATGGTCTGGTTCATGGCGGCGATCTCGGTTTCCAGACGTTCGATGGTGGCGGGCAGCTCGGCCAGCTCCTTCTGCTCCTTGTAGCTGAGCCGGCGCGGCCTGGCGGGGGCCGGGGATGGCGGCGGTGCGGCGGTGCGGGGCTGTTCCGCCGCCGGGGCAGGGGATGGCGCGGGCTGGGCTAGCGCCGGTCGCTGGCGGACCCAGTCGTCATAGCCGCCGACGTATTCGTTGACGACGCCGTTGCCCTCGAAGGCCAGCACGCTGGTGACCAGGTTGTTGAGGAATGCCCGGTCATGGCTGACCACCAGCACGGTGCCGCTGTAGTCGATCAGCAGTTCCTCCAGCAGATCCAGGGTGTCGGCGTCGAGGTCGTTGGTGGGTTCGTCCAGCACCAGCAGGTTGGCGGGCTGGGTGAACAGCCGCGCCAGCAGCAGCCGGTTGCGCTCGCCGCCGGAGAGCGACTTGACCGGCTGGCGGGCGCGGTCCGGCGTGAACAGGAAATCCTGCAGGTAGCCGATGACATGGGTGTTGCGCCCGTTGACCGTGACCCGGTCGCTGCCCTCGGCGACGTTGTCGATGACCGAGGCCTCCTCGTCCAGCGCCGTGCGGTACTGGTCGAAGTAGGCGATCTGCAGGTTGGTGCCGAGCCTGATGGTTCCGGTGGTGGGCTGCAACTGGCCCAGCATCAGCCGCAGCAGCGTGGTCTTGCCGCAGCCGTTGGGACCGATGATGCCGACCTTGTCGCCGCGCAGGATGGTGGTGTTCAGCCCCTCGACGATGGGCCGGTCCGCATAGCGGAAACCAACTCCCTCGGCTTCGACCACCAGTTTGCCGGAGCGCTCGGCCTGCTGGATCTGCAGGTTCACCTGGCCGGCGCGGACGCGGCGCTCGCTGCGGGCCTCGCGCATTTCCTTGAGCCGCTTGACCCGGCCCATGTCGCGGGTGCGCCGGGCCTTGATGCCCTGACGGATCCAGGCCTCTTCCTGGGCCAGCTTCTTGTCGAATTCGGCGTTGGCCCTGGCTTCGGCCTCCAGCAGCTCCGCCTTGCGCCGCAGGTAGGTCGGATAGTCGCCGGGAAAATCGGTGAGCCGGCCGCGATCCAGCTCGATGATGCGGGTCGCCAGCCGCTGCAGGAACACGCGGTCATGGGTGATGAACACCAGGGTACCCGGCCAGCCGAGCAGGAATTCCTCCAGCCAGAGGATGGCCTCCAGGTCGAGATGGTTGGTCGGCTCGTCCAGCAGCAGGACGTCAGGCTGCGAGGCCAGCGCCCGTGCCAGCAGCACCCGCCGCTTGAGTCCGCCCGAGAGGGCGGCGACATCGTCGTCGATCGGCAGGCTCAGGCGGGTGAGCAGGTTCTCGACGGTCTTTTCCATGTCCCAGGCGCCGGCCGCCTCGATCACATGCTGGCATGCCTCCAGCTCCTGCAGGTTGGCCGCGCTCGGCTGGCCGGTCAGCTCATGGGTCAGGTGATGGTAGCGGCGGATGGCATCGCCGATTGCGCCGAGGCCGGCCGCGACTACGTCGAAGACGCTGCCGGCCGTTTCCAGCGGCACTTCCTGGTCAAGGCGGGCCACCCGGGCGCCGTCGGCATAGGCGAGATCGCCGTCGTCGGCGACGATCTGCCGGTCGATGAGCTTGAGCAGGGTCGATTTGCCGGTGCCGTTACGGCCGACCAGGGCGACCCGTTCGCCCTTTTCCAGCGAGAAGCCGATGCCGTCCAGCAGCGGGTGACCGTAGCCGAGATGGATGTTGTTGAGCGAAATGAGCGACATGGCGCGTGTCGGGCAAGCAGGGGAAAGGTATGGCGGTTCAGTGGCGCAGGTGCCACAGGGTTTCGATCCAGGCCAGCCGGCCGGCCTCGAAATGCAGCGCCTTGGGCACGCTGACATCGTCGTAGAACCAGACCTCGATGTCCACGGGCACGGAGTAGCTGATCGGCACCGGCGTGCAGACGGTTCTCGGCACGCTGGACGGGCTGCCCGCCGCTGATGCCGGGCCTGGCTTGGACGGCAGGGGCCGGGGTTCCATCACGGTCTGGCATTGCTGCTGGTAGACGGTCTGCAGGCGCCATTCGGTCTGGTGTTCCGCCGACGCCGGATCGCCGCAGAGCGATCGTACCTCATAGAAGCTGTGTCCCGGTTCGATCAGGCGGCCGTTGCAGCGCCAGGCCCAGGCCGTCGGGGCGCCGCCCAGCAGCAGAAGCAGGGCGGTGGCCAGTCGCGGCGGTGCGGTCGGTCGGCGCGGGATGGACGGGCGCACGGTGCCGGAGCGGATGCTTCAGCCTTCCGCGCGCACGCGCTGTCCCAGCGGCAGGTAGCTGCGCAGGGACGGGCCGACGTAGATCTGCCGGGGTCTCGCGATGCGCGTGCCGGGATCCTCGATCATTTCCTTCCAGTGCGCGATCCAGCCGGGCAGCCGGCCGAGCGCGAACAGGACGGTGAACATGTTGGTCGGGAATCCCATCGCCCGGTACAGCACCCCGGAATAGAAGTCGACGTTGGGATAGAGCTTGCGTTCGATGAAATAGGGGTCGGTCAGGGCCGCCTCCTCCAGTCCCTTGGCGATGTCGAAGATGGGGTCGCTGATGCCGAGCTGGTCGAGAATCTGGTCGCAGTATTTCTTCAGGATCGCCGCCCGCGGGTCGTAGCTCTTGTAGACGCGATGGCCGAAACCCATGAGCCGGAAGGGGTCGTTCCGGTCCTTGGCCTTCTCGATGTATTTCCGGTAGTGGCAGCCGTCCCGGGCGATGTCCTCCAGCATCTCGATGACCGACTGGTTGGCGCCGCCATGCAGCGGTCCCCACAGCGCGCAGACGCCGGCCGAGATGGAGGCGAACAGGTTGGCCTTGGACGAGCCGACCATGCGCACGGTCGAGGTCGAGCAGTTCTGCTCGTGGTCGGCGTGCAGGATGAACAGCACGTCCAGCGCCTTGCGCACGGTCTCGCTGGCGACGTAGTCACGCATCGGGGTGGTGAACATCATGTGCAGGAAGTTCGAGACGTAGTCGAGCTCCGGGCGGGTATAGGCGAAGGCCTCGCCCACCGAGCGCTTGTAGGCGAAGGCCGCCAGCACCCGGACCTTGGACAGCAGGCGGGTGATGGTCTGGCTGGCCTCCTTGGCGGTGGGGTTGGGCTTGAGCAGCTCCGGGTGATACACCGACAGCGAGCAGACCATCGACGACAGGATGGCCATGGGATGGGCATGTCCCGGATAGGAGGTGAAGAAGCTCTTCATGTCCTCGTGAATCAGGGAATGCAGCAGGATCTTGTCCTTGAACCGGGTGAATTCCTCCGCGGTCGGCAGCTCGCCGTGGATCAGCAGGTAGCTGACCTCCATGAAGGTGGATTTCTCGCACAGCTCGGCGATGTCGTAGCCCCGGTAGCGCAGGATGCCCTGATCGCCGTCGATGTAGGTGATGGCGGATTTGCAGGCACCGGTGTTGGCATAGCCGGGGTCGAGGGTGATGTAGCCGGACTCGGCCTGCAGCCGGGTGACGTCCACACCCTTCTCCTGCTCCGTGCCGATAACGACCGGCAATTCAACGATTTGCCCGTCCAGTTCGAGTTTTGCCGTGACAGCCATGAACCTTCACCTTGTGATTGCGTTGTATGCTTGGATGCACAGGAGTGTATCGGTAACCCCCCGGGCTTCGCCAGCGGCGGCCCCCGCCGCGCCGGGGAATGCCCGCGTCTCGCGATGCCCGGCGCAACGGCGGCAACCGTCCGCTTGTCCGGGAACGGGCAGTAGTCCGCCGACACCGTGATCCGGCTTTGATGAGGGAGCTTGCGAGTTTCGATGCGTATCGCGATGGGCGTGGAATACGACGGTTCCGGCTTTGCCGGCTGGCAATGGCAGCCCGGCCGGCGGACCGTGCAGGAGGAGCTGGAAAAGGCCCTGGGCCGGGTGGCCGACGAGCCGGTGCGGATCGTCTGCGCCGGGCGCACCGATGCCGGCGTGCATGCCACGGCGCAGGTGCTGCACTTCGATACCGGGGCGGCGCGCAGGCCCTATTCCTGGGTCATGGGCAGCAACTCGCGGCTGCCGCCGGATGTCCGCGTGCTCTGGGCCACGCCGGTTCCGGACGATTTCCATGCCCGCGCCAGCGCCATCGCCCGTCACTACCGCTACGTGATTCTCAACCGCGGCATGGCCTCCGCCCTGAGGCGGCGGCAGCTGACGACCGTGCATCTGCCGCTGGCGGTCGCGCCCATGCGGGAGGCGGCCGCGCATCTGCTCGGCGAGCACGATTTCTCCTCCTTCCGGGCGCAGGGCTGCCAGTCCCGCAGCCCCAACCGCTATCTGCACTTCATCCATGTCGAGCGTGAGGGCGATCGCATGCACATCGACATCTGTGCCAACGCCTTCCTGCATCACATGGTCCGCAACATCGCCGGGGTCCTGATCGATGTCGGCACCGGCCGGCAGCCGGCGGACTGGGCCCGGCAGGTGCTGGAGGCCCGCGACCGCGCCGCCGGCGGTGTGACGGCCCCGCCCGACGGGTTATACTTCGCCGGCATCCACTATCCCGCCGCTTTCGGCTTGCCGCGCCATCCCATCTTCGATCATCTGCCCGCCGATGCCCGGCGCTACAGCCCTGCCGAGTGCCGTGAAAATTCCATATCCCTGCCATCGAACTCGGGTTAAAATTTGCGGCCTGACGCGCCCCGGCGACGCCCTCAAGGCGGTCGAACTGGGCGTCGACGCGATCGGCCTGGTCTTCTATCCGCCCAGCCCCCGGCATGTCACCATCGAGCAGGCCCGTGCCATCGTTGCCGGCTTGCCACCGTTCGTGACCGTCGTCGGCCTGTTCGTGGACGAGTCCACCGCCAGCCTGCGCGAGGTGCTGGCGCAGGTGCGCATCGACGTGTTGCAGTTCCATGGCGACGAGGACCCGGCGCATTGCCGGGCGTTCGGCAGGCCCTGGATCAAGGCGCTGCGCATGAAGCCCGGCCTGGACCTGGCCGCAGCCATGGCGCCCTACGCGGGCGCCGGCGGCTTCCTGGTCGATGCCTGGCAGGCCGATGCGGCCGGCGGCACGGGGGCGACCTTCGACTGGCGCCGGCTGCCGGCGGAGCTGGCCCATCAGGTGATCCTGGCGGGCGGACTGACGCCGGACAACATCGGCGCCGCGCTCCGGTCGGTGCGGCCCTACGCGGTGGATGTCTCCAGCGGCGTCGAGGCCGGCAAGGGCATCAAGGATGCCGACAGGATGACGGCTTTCCTCAAGCATGTGCAGCGATTTGACTATGAGCGACTCAGCGACTGAACCCTACAACCTGCCGGACGAGCGTGGCCATTTCGGCCCCTATGGCGGCGTCTTCGTGGCCGAGACCCTGATGGAGCCCATCGAGGAGCTGCGCCTGGCCTACCAGCGCTACCTGCAGGACCCGGAATTCCTGGCCGAGCTGGACCGCGACCTCCAGCACTATGTCGGCCGGCCCTCGCCGGTCTATCACGCCGAGCGGCTTAGCCGTCATCTCGGCGGCGGGCAGATTTTCCTCAAGCGGGAGGATCTCAACCATACCGGCGCCCACAAGGTCAACAACACCATCGGCCAGGCCCTGCTGGCCAAGCGCATGGGCAAGACCCGCATCATCGCCGAGACGGGCGCCGGCCAGCATGGCGTGGCCACGGCGACGGTGGCGGCGCGGCTGGGCCTGGAGTGCATCGTCTACATGGGGGAGGTGGATGTCGCGCGGCAGGCGCCCAACGTCCTCCGCATGCGGCTGCTCGGCGCGCAGGTGGTGCCCGTGTCCTCCGGTTCCCGGACGCTCAAGGACGCTCTCAACGAGGCCATGCGCGACTGGGTGACCAATGTCGACAACACCTTCTACATCATCGGTACGGTGGCCGGTCCGCATCCGTATCCGGCCATGGTGCGCGATTTCCAGGCCATCATCGGCCGCGAGTCGCGGGAGCAGATGCTGCAGCAGACCGGCCGCCTGCCGGACGCGCTGGTGGCCTGCGTGGGTGGCGGCTCCAACGCCATCGGGCTGTTCCATCCCTTCATCGGTGACGCCGGCGTGCGCATGTACGGGGTCGAGGCGGCCGGCGACGGCATCGAGACCGGCCGCCATTCCGCACCTCTCAGCGCCGGCCGGCCGGGCGTGCTGCACGGCAACCGCACCTACCTGATGGAGGATGAGGACGGCGAGATCATCGAGACCCACTCGATCTCGGCCGGTCTCGACTACCCCGGCGTCGGTCCCGAGCATGCCTGGCTGAAGGACAGCGGCCGGGCCACCTACGTCAGCATCACCGACACCGAGGCGATGGAAGGTTTCCATACCCTGACGCGCATGGAGGGCATCATTCCCGCGCTGGAGTCCAGCCATGCCGTGGCCTACGCGATGAAGCTGGCGCCGACCCTCAGCCAGGATCAGCAGATTCTGGTCAACCTGTCCGGTCGCGGGGACAAGGACATCAACACCATTGCCGCTCGGGAGGGCATCGCGCTGTGAGTCGATTGACTGCCAAGTTCCAGGCCCTCGGCCAGGCTCGCCGCACGGCCCTGATTCCATTCATCACCGCGGGTGATCCGACCCCGGCGTTCACCGTTCCCGCCCTGCACGCGCTGGTCGAGGCCGGCGCCGACGTGCTCGAGATCGGCGTGCCGTTCTCCGATCCGATGGCCGACGGCCCGGTGATCCAGCGCGCCAGCGAGCGCGCCCTCGCGCACCACATGAGCCTGCGCAAGACCCTGGCCCTCGTCGGCGAGTTCCGCCAGCGCGACCAGGATACGCCGGTCGTCCTGATGGGCTACCTGAACCCGGTCGAGGCCATGGGCTATGCGGCGTTCGCCGAGCAGGCCAGCGCGGTCGGCGTCGACGGCGTGCTCACCGTCGACATGCCGCCCGAGGAGTCGTCCGAGCTGCTGGTCCTGCTGGAGCGGGCGGGCATCGATCCGATCTTCCTCCTGGCGCCCAACAGCACCGAGCAGCGCATACGCAAGATGGGGCAGCTGGGGCGCGGCTATCTCTACTACGTCGCCCTCAAGGGCGTGACCGGGGCCGCGCACCTGGATCTGGCCGATGTCGAGCGCAAGCTGGCCCAGATTCGCGGCCTGACGGACCTGCCCCTGGGCGTCGGCTTCGGTGTCAAGAACGCCGGGACGGCGGCCGCCATCGGCCGTTTCGCCGATGCGGTGGTGGTCGGCAGCGCCCTGGTCGGCAGGATCGAGGCGGCGGGCGAGGATGCCGGGCGAGCTTTGTCGGATATCGTCGAATTGATACGGTCCATGCGCGAGGCCCTGGACGCGGCCTCCGCGGGCGTCTGAGCGCGGAGAGAAAACCTTGAGCTGGTTCCACAAGCTAGTCCCGTCCAAGATCCGCACCGAGGCCTCCAGCAAGGGCGCCGTGCCCGAAGGGCTGTGGAGCAAGTGTCCGCACTGCAACGCCATCCTCTATCGCTCGGAGGTCGAGCGCAATCTTGCCGTCTGCGCCAAGTGCGGCCACCACATGCGCCTGAGCGCCCGCAAGCGCCTGCATGCCTTCCTTGACCCGGGCAACCGCATCGAACTGGCGGAGTCGCTGGTTTCCGTGGATGCGCTGAAGTTCAAGGACAGCAAGAAATACAAGGATCGCCTGAGCCAGGCGCAGAAGGCCACGGGCGAGAAGGATGCCCTCATCGTCGTGGCGGGCCAGCTGCTGGGCCGCCCGCTCGTGGCTGCCGCCTTCAACTTCGAGTTCATGGGCGGGTCCATGGGCTCCGTGGTCGGCGAGCGCTTCGTGCGCGGCGTCAACCACTGCATCGCCCAGCGCGCCCCCCTGGTGGCGTTCTCCGCCAGCGGCGGCGCCCGCATGCAGGAATCCCTGCTGTCGCTGTTCCAGATGGCCAAGACCAGTGCCGCCCTGGCGATGATGGCCAAGGCCGGCATTCCCTTCATCTCGGTCATGACCGACCCGACCATGGGCGGGGTATCGGCCAGCCTGGCGATGCTGGGCGACATCAACATCGGCGAGCCCGGCGCGCTGATCGGTTTCGCCGGTCCCCGCGTCATCGAGCAGACGGTGCGGGAAAAACTGCCGGAAGGCTTCCAGCGCAGCGAATTCCTGCTGGAGCACGGCGCGCTGGACATGATCGTGGATCGCCGGGAGCTGCGCGAGCGCATCGCCGGCCTGATCGACATGCTGCTGCCCGATGCCCGCCGGAGCCCGGAACCGGATCCGCATCTCATGCTGGGGTCCGGCGAAAGCCTCTGAAAGCCCCCTGGCGCAGACTGCGATCCATGCGTTTCGGCACGCTGGCCGAGTGGCTGGCCTGGCAGGAGAGCCTGCACCCCAAGGCCATTGACCTCGGACTGGGGCGTGTTTCCCGGGTTCTGGCCGGCATGGGGCTGCCGCCATCCCTGCCGTACACCATCAGCGTCGGCGGCACCAACGGCAAGGGCTCCTGCGTCGCGATGCTGGACAGCATCCTGCGCGCCGCCGGCTACCGGGTGGGCACCTACACCTCGCCGCACATCCTGCGCTACAACGAGCGCATCTGCATCGATGGCGCGCCGGTCGACGACGCCCGCATCATGCGGGCCTTCGAGCGGATCGAGGCAGCGCGGGGCGACACCTCCCTGAGTTTCTTCGAGTTCGGCACCCTGGCGGCCCTGGAGATTTTCAGCTCGGCCGGGCTGGATATCCAGATTCTGGAAGTGGGGCTGGGGGGACGGCTCGACGCGGTCAACATCGTCGACGCCCAGATTGCCCTGATCGCCAGCATCGACATCGATCATCAGGAATGGCTGGGCGATACCCGCGAGGCGATCGGTCGCGAGAAGGCCGGCATCTTCCGCCGCCAGCGGCCCGCCGTGCTCGGCGATCCCGACGCGCCGGCCTCGGTGCTGGCCGTGGCCGAGGAGAAGGGCGCCAGGCTTGCCCGGCAGGGTGTCGATTTCGGCTTTGCGCTGGAGGGCGACCGCTGGTCCTGGTGGGGCCATGGCGGCCGGCACGAGGGTTTGCCGCCGCCGGCCATACCCGGCGAGCATCAGTACCTGAATGCGGCGGCGGTGCTCCAGTGCCTGGCCCAGGCCCATGCGGCGCTCCCGGTGTCGCGGGACGCGCTCGAGCGGGGGCTGCGCGAGGTCCGGCTGGCGGGCCGGTTCCAGTATTTCCCGGGCGAGATACCGGTCCTGCTGGATGTCGCCCACAATCCGCAGTCGGTGCGGGTGCTGGCGGGGCATCTGCGCCGGCACTTCCCGGGGCGGCGCGTGCATGCCGTCTTCTCGGTCATGCGCGACAAGGATATCCCCGGCATACTGGCGCCGATACAGCCGCTCATCGATCACTGGTATCTGGCTCCCCTGAGCCTGTCGCGGGCCGCGACGCCTGAAGAGTTGACGGAAATCCTCCATAATGCCGGCATCGACCGGGTCGAGAGCGGCTTTGCCGATGCCGCCGTCGCCTGTCTGACGGCCAGGGCCCGGGCGGTGCCGGGAGATCTGTTGCTCGTCTTCGGTTCGTTTTTTCTGGTTTCTGACTATCTGGCACAGGTTGCCGGTCAAGGGGGTTGATGCCTATGGACGAACAATTGAAGCGCCGCCTGATCGGCGCGGCCCTGATCATGGGGCTGCTGGTGCTGGTGGTGCCCTACTTCTTCGAGGACAAGACACCCACCGACCCGGCCGCGCTGCCTAGGGCCCTGGAGGAGCGACCGCTGGAACTGCCCCGCGACGATCGTCCCGCCGCCACCGCCCCGGCCGCCGACGCCGGCGCGCCGGCGGCCACCGCGACATCTTCCCCGGCATCGCGCAAGCGCAAGTATGAGATCGTCCCGCTGGAGGAGGCGCCGCCGAAGCCGGCCAGAATCGAGCCCGCCGACGTCCCGCCGCCCGCCGCCGATGCCGAGGCGGACGCCTTGGCTGTGCCTGGCGACGAGGAGGCCGAGGCCGGCATCGCTGCGCCGCCCGCCGCTGTTCCGCCCGCCGCCCCGAGGTCTGCCGCGCCCGTGACCAGCCGGGCCGCCCCGGCACCCGCCGCCAGGAGCCCATTGCCCCGGCAGCCGGCGACCAGGGCCGAGGCAAGCCCCGCGCCGAGGCCGGCAAAACCGCCTGCTGCCGTCCCCAGCAAGGCCACTTCCGCCAAGCCTGCCACCGCGGACAAGACCGGCAAGCCTGCCGCGGCCGCGGACAGGAAACCGACCGCCCCGCCGGCTGCCGATGCCAGCCAGAAAACTGCCAGGAAGCCGGCTGCGGCCGCCAGCGCGCCGGCCCAGCCCCCGGCCGCCAAGCCGCCTGCCGCGGCCGCCCAGTACACGGTGCAGGCCGGCACGTTCGCCGACGAGTCCAATGCCCGCAAGCTCGCGGAAAAGCTGCGCAAGCGCAATCTGCCGGTGAATATCCATCCGGCCGACGGCGCCAACGGCAAGGTCTACCGGGTAACCGTCGGTCCCCGGCTGGATCGGGCCCGCGCCGAGCAGATCCAGAAGCAGTTGTCCACCGACGACGGCGTCCAGGGCGTCATTCTGCAGAGTCGCTGATGGGTGAGCGCCGTTCCTGCCCCGATGCCGGGTGCGGCTGCGCGTGATGCCGTTCAACTGGCTGGATGTCTTCATCGTTGTCGTCATCGGTCTCTCCGGGCTGGTGGGCATGGTGCGCGGGCTGGTGCGCGAGGTGCTGTCGCTGGCCTCCTGGGGGCTGGCCATCTGGGTCGGCGTCAGTTTCAACGGTATGGTGGCGGATACGCTGACCACCGCCATGCCCTCGCCCACGGCCAGAACGGCGGCGGCTTTCGGCATCCTGTTCATCCTTACCCTGCTGCTGGCGGGCATGGTGGGATTCCTGCTGACGCGCATGCTGGAAAGCACCGGCCTGTCCGGCATCGATCGCCTGGCGGGGCTCTTGTTCGGTCTCGCGCGCGGCGCCCTGGTGATCACGGTGTTGGTGTTCCTGGCGCGCTCCTCTCCCTTGCCCTGCGAGAACTGGTGGCGCCAGTCGCAGCTGATGCCCCTGTTCCAGTCGCTGGCGCTGTGGCTGGATACCCAGCTCCCGCCGGGACTGGTCTCGCGCCTCGACAGCAAGTTCGTTTTCCCGACCAAGTAGACAGACGACTATGTGCGGTATTGCCGGAATCGTGTCCCATGAGGACGTCAACCAGGAACTTTATGAAGCGCTCACGGTGTTGCAGCACCGCGGCCAGGACGCGGCCGGGATCGTCACCTGCGAGGGTGACCGGTTCCACCTGCGCAAGGACAGCGGGCTGGTTCGCGATGTTTTCCATACCCGTCACATGCTCAACCTGCGTGGCACCATGGGGATCGCCCATGTGCGCTATCCGACCGCCGGCTGCACCACCTCGGCCGAGGCGCAGCCGTTCTACGTGAATTCGCCCTATGGCATCACGCTGGCCCACAACGGCAATCTCACCAACGCCGAAACCCTGAAGAAGGAGCTGTTCGTCCAGGACCAGCGCCATCTCAACACCGATTCGGATTCCGAGGTCCTGCTGAACGTGTTTGCCCACGAGCTGCACGAGCTGGGCAAGCTGCGCATCGGCCCGGAGGATGTCTTCCACGCGGTGGCCGGGGTGCACGCGCGCTGCCGCGGCGCCTATTCCGTCGTGGCCATGATCACCGGATTCGGGGTGCTGGCCTTCCGCGACCCGCACGGCATCCGCCCGCTGATCTACGGCGAGCGCAAGACCGATCGCGGGACCGACTACATGTTCGCTTCCGAAAGCGTCGCCCTAGATGTGCTGGGCTTCGCCACCGTGCGCGACCTGGAGCCCGGCGAAGCCATCTTCATCGAGCGCGACGGCACCCTGCATGCCCGCCAGTGCGCGCGGCAGACCAGCCTGTCGCCCTGCATCTTCGAGTACGTCTATTTCGCCCGGCCCGATACCATCATCGACAACATCTCGGTCTACAAGGCGCGGCGCCGCATGGGCGACAAGCTGGCCGACAAGATCCGCCGCCTGCGCCCCGACCACGACATCGACGTGGTCATCCCCATCCCCGACACCAGCCGCACGGCGGCGCTGCAACTGGCCAACAAGCTGAAGGTGAAGTACCGCGAGGGCTTCATCAAGAACCGCTACATCGGCCGGACCTTCATCATGCCGGGCCAGCAGCTGCGCAAGAAGTCGGTGCGCCAGAAGCTCAACGCCATCAGCATGGAATTCAAGGACCGCAACGTGCTGCTGGTGGACGATTCCATCGTGCGCGGCACCACGTCCGAGCAGATCATCCAGATGGCCCGCGATGCCGGCGCCAACAAGGTCTATCTCGCCTCGGCCGCGCCGCCGGTGCGCTACCCCAACGTCTACGGCATCGACATGCCGGCCGCCGAGGAGCTGATCGCCCATGACCGCACCGAGGCCGAGATCGAGCATGCCCTGGGCTGCGACTGGCTGATCTACCAGGACCTGCCGGATCTGATCGACGCGGTGCAGCGCGGCAATCCCGCGATACGGCGCTTCGATACCTCCTGCTTCAACGGCGAGTACGTTACCGGCGACGTCAATCAGGCCTACCTCGATCGGCTGAGCCATCACCGCAACGACCAGGCCAAGGCCAACCGGCAGGGTTCGGCCTCGACCATCGGCCTCTACAACGTCGGCTAGGGAGACCAGGATCATGGACGAAATCGACTGGAGCGGGTTTCATCCGGACACACAGGCCATTCGCGCCGGCCAGCACCGCACGCCCGAGGGCGAGCATGCCGAGCCGATCTTTACGACCTCCAGCTATGTCTTCGGCAGCGCCGCCGAGGCGGCCGCCCGCTTCTCCGGCCAGGTACCCGGCAACATCTACTCGCGCTTCACCAATCCCACCGTCCGCACCTTCGAGGAGCGCCTGGCGGCGCTGGAGGGTGGGGAGCGCTGCATCGCCGTCGCCTCCGGCATGGCGGCCATCGCCAGCCTGGCGTTCGGGCTGCTCAAGGCCGGCGATCACGTGCTGTGCTCGCGCGGGGTGTTCGGCAATACCGTGCTGCTGTTCCAGAACTACCTGGCCAAGTTCGGCGTGGAAACGACCTTTGTCGACCTGACCGACGCGGCCGCCTGGGCGGCCGCGATCCGCCCGGCGACCCGGCTGCTGTTCGTCGAGACGCCATCCAACCCGCTGACCGAGATCGCCGACATCCCCCGGCTGGCGGACCTGGCCCACCGGCATGGCGCGCTGCTGGCGGTCGACAACTGCTTCTGCACGCCGGCCCTGCAGAAGCCGCTGGCGCTGGGCGCCGACATCATCATCCACTCCGCCACCAAGTACCTGGACGGGCAGGGCCGTTGCGTGGGCGGCGCCATCGTCGGCGAGCGCGAACTGCTCGACAGGCATGTCTATCCCTTCCTGCGCACCGGCGGGCCGACCATGAGCCCCTTCAACGCCTGGGTATTCCTCAAGGGGCTGGAAACCCTGGGGCTGCGCATGCGTGCCCACAGCGACAATGCCCTCGCTCTCGCCACCTGGCTGGAGCGGCAGGCCGTGGTCGAGCGGGTCAACTATCCCGGCCTGCCGTCCCACCCCCAGCATGCGCTGGCCATGCGCCAGCAGACGGCGGGCGGCGGGATTGTCAGCTTCGAGGTCCGCGGCGGGCGCGAGGCCGCCTGGCGAGTCATCGACGCCACCCGGCTGCTGTCCATCACGGCCAATCTCGGCGACGTCAAGACCACCATCACCCATCCGGCCACCACCACGCACGGGCGCCTGACCGCGGACGAGCGCGAGGCCGCCGGCATCCGCGAGGGCCTGATCCGCATCGCCGTGGGGCTGGAACACATCGACGATATCCGCGCCGACCTGCAACGCGGCCTGGATGGCTGAGCCCCGCGACCTTCCATCACTGCTTCGGGAAAACCTGTCATGAAAGTCACCATCTTCGGGTCCGGCTATGTCGGACTGGTCACCGGCGCCTGCCTGGCCGAAGTCGGCAACGAGGTCGTCTGCGTCGACATCGACCAAGGCAAGATCGACCGGCTCAACCAGGGCGAGGTGCCCATCCACGAGCCGGGACTCGACGCGATCATCGCCCGCAACCGGGCGGCCCAGCGGCTGCGTTTCACCACCGATGTCGACCTGGGCGTGGCCCACGGCCTGTTCCAGTTCATTGCCGTCGGCACGCCGCCCGACGAGGATGGCTCGGCCGATCTCCAGTATGTCACCGCCGTCGCCCGCGCCATCGGCGAGCGCCTGCACGATTACCGCATCGTGGTCAACAAGTCGACGGTGCCGGTCGGTACCGCCGACAAGGTGCGGGACACCATCCGCGCGGTCCTCTCGGAGCGGCAGGCGGCGATCGAATTCGATGTCGTCTCCAACCCCGAATTCCTCAAGGAAGGCGCCGCCATCGAGGATTTCATGAAGCCGGACCGCATCGTCGTCGGCACCGACAACCCGCGCACCACCGAACTGCTGCGGGCGCTGTACGCGCCGTTCAACCGCAACCACGACCGCCTGGTATGCATGGACATCCGCTCCGCCGAGCTGACCAAGTACGCCGCCAACGCCATGCTGGCGACCAAGATCAGCTTCATGAACGAGCTGGCCAACCTGGCCGAGCGACTCGGCGCGGACATCGAGAAGGTGCGCGTCGGCATCGGCTCCGACCCGCGCATCGGCTATCACTTCATCTATCCGGGCTGCGGCTATGGCGGCTCCTGTTTCCCCAAGGATGTCAAGGCGCTGGAACGCACCGCCCGCGAGGTGGACTATTCGGCGCAGCTGCTGCAAGCGGTGGAAGGCGTCAACGAGCGGCAGAAGCTGCGGCTGTTCGAAAAGCTGGCGGCCTATTTCCAGGGCCGGCTGCAGGGCCGCACCTTCGCCCTCTGGGGCCTGGCCTTCAAGCCCAATACCGACGACATGCGCGAGGCGTCCAGCCGCGTCCTCATGGAACGGCTGTGGGCCGCCGGCGCCCGTGTGCGGGCCTTCGATCCCGTCGCCCGGGACGAGGCGCGGCGCCTGTACGGCGAGCGTGCCGACCTGGTGCTGTGCGACAGTCCCGAGGCCACCCTGGAGGGGGCCGACGCGCTGGTCATCGTGACCGAGTGGAATGTCTTCCGCAGTCCGGATTTCGACATGATCAGGTCGACGCTCTCGCACCCGGCCATCTTCGACGGCCGCAACCTCTACGATCCCGCCCGCCTGAAAAGCCTGGGGTTCGACTACTTCGGCATCGGCCGGGGCGAGGCCACCCGCGCCCCCGGCGCGTAGAATTCGGCGCGGCCTCGTTCCGGCGCACCCGGATCGGGCACGGCCGGCACCGCGGTAAGCTTTCCCGCTGGACACACGGAGGACAGGCGATGCATTCGGGAGCGCGCAGGCCGTCGGCGAGCGGCCCATGGTCGGACGAGCAGCTGGACCGCTGGGCGCGCCTGCGGCGCGGCGGCACGCGGCACTTCATCTGGTCGCATGGGGTGCTGCGCTGGGGCGGCTTCATGTTCTGGTTTTCCCTGGCGGTGTTCCAGTACGCGCATTTCGGCACGCCCTTCAGCCTGGAGGGCAACTGGCTGTTGCGCGTGCTGCTCGCGCTGCTGACCTGGACCTTCGTCGGCTATGGGTACGGGCGCTCGCAATGGCATCGCAACGAGGCCATCTACCGGCGCCAGCGCCCGGACGCTACCGCCGGACTGGAGGCCTGAGCCGGCTCGCCGGGTGCCCGGCCGCCCGGCTCGGCGACCCGCCAGCCCAGCCGGTGCAGGGCATAGCGCAGCAGGATGCCGGCCGACAGGCGCAGACTGGCGACAGCGAACATCCGGTAGCCGCAGCCGATCCGCGCCCAGGCCGACGCGACCGCAGCGTCGCCCTCGTGCTGGCGCAGGTCCTCCAGATAAAGCTCGATGGCCTGCCGCGCCCGCGCGGTGTGTCCCGAGGCGGGATTGTCGATGGACAGGTGCAGCCGGACGATGGTCGGGTCCATGCCATGCCGGCGGAGGATATCCACGGCCCGCAGGTAGCCCGCGCCGAGACCGCTCAGCTCGATGGCAAGGTTGAGACCCAGCCGCTCCGCCCGAAACCGTTCGCCGGCCAGTCCCATCGCCAGCAGGCAGGCGGGGATGTCGAAGGCCGCGTTCATGCAGCCGGGCTGGTCGACGAAGGCGGGGTCCGCCAGTTCCGGCAGCGCGATCCCTTGGCTTTCCAGCAGCCGCCGGTAGACGTTCGGGTGATGCCAGTCGGGCCGGCCCTCGCCCAGTTCGTCGACCAGTATCTGCAACAGGTGGCGGTCGCTGGCAGTGAGCGTTTCGGCCGCCCCGGCGCTGCCCGCGAGCCAGGCGCCGTCCACTAGGATCGCCGGGGCCAGTTGCAGCAGGGTCCAGCGGCAGAACGCGCGGTCTACCGCCGGCGCCCTGGCCAGCGGCCGATAGCGGCCGACTTCGGCGCGGTGCCGCGCCGCGATGAAATCGCCCAGAACACCGGTTGCATAGCTTGTCGGCCAGCCCTTGCGGTGCAAATAGGCCAGCCGGCGTGCCCACCCCAGCCAGCGCGCCACGCAGGCGTCGGCCACCGGTTGCGCCTCGGTGGCCGACTCGCAGCGCAGCAGATGGCGGACGATATCCCTGACCTTGCGCGGCTGTGACGCGAGCGCCGCCGGCCCGGGTTCGCCGGCGGGCAGGACCGGGTCGACGACGGATGCCGGCCCTGCGGGTTGCGGTTCACCGCCTGAGGTAGGCGCGGCCAGCCAGGCGCGGATGGCGTCCTGTTCCCCGGCATCGAAGACGCCGAACATGGGACCGCCGAACGCCGTCGCCCGCAGCAGCCGGCTGCCGGCCGGACAGGTGCCACGGCCCGGCGGCGACTCGCGCAGGGCCGCGAGCAGCGCTGGCGTCTCCTGCGGACAGGACCGCAGCCAGTCGTCCAAGTTGCGGCCGGCCAGCCGGACCCGGCCGTGATAGCCGATGGCGTGCGGCAGCTTGGCGGTGACGATGGCGGCCATGCGGCTGGACGGAGCGGCCGCGGGCGTTTCCCGTGGCTCGGCCAGTGCCTGATACAGCCGGGAAAACGCTGCGACATAGAGCGCCGCGCCGGCGGCGACCCGGGCCGGGTCCAGGTCCGCCGCGGCGACCTCGGCCCGCAGGCCGGCCAGATGCCGCTGCCGCAACCGGCTGTCGGCCGGGTCGTCCCAGCTGGCGGGTTCGCGCGCCAGGTGGGCGAGGGTATAGCCGGCGATTTCGGCCGCCCGCGTCATCGGGTATTGGCTCAGCGCCAGGTGCAGCGCGGCCAGGGCCACGCCGGCTTCGGGCAGCGCCGGGTCGGCGAAGAACAGCGGGCTGCGCAGCTCTGGCAGGGTGATGCCCGCCATGACCAGCCTGGCCCGATAGCGCAGGGGCGGGGCGTCCGCGGGCGATTGCAGCCCGACCAGTTCCGTGAACAGCTGCAACAGCCGATTCGTCAGCGGGCGATGACTGGTGGCCGGCAAGGCGATGCGGGACAGCCACACACCTTCCAGCAGGCCGGCCGGCGCCAGGCCGGTTAGCCATCGCCTTTCCCCGTCCGTGCCGGGTGCCGGCCCGACATCCGGAGCCGGCCGCCAAGCTGTGCCGGGCGCGGTGCGGGCGTCGGCCAGTGCCGCTGCCTCGGCCAGGGCGGTCGCCAGCAGGCGATCGGCCGCTTGCCGATCGGCGGCTTGCCGGGGGCCGTTCAGCCAGCGCTGGCAGCGCGCGCGCAGCGGG
>NZ_BAAHXD010000028.1:0-43949 GCF_054657115.1 Methyloparacoccus murrellii
CTCTGCGGAAGATGAGTCCATATGTTTTCTTTTAACCAATCGGATCAAGATGCTTCGAATGGTGCCATAAAATACATTATTTGGGTGTGTAGGCCGGATTGGCCACGGTGACGGATGCATCAGTTGCCCCGGCCTTTGGTTCTGACTGCCGGGCGGGCAGGTGTTCCGCCCCGGGAACGGGATCCCGTTTGCCACCAGCGCCTCTGAATGGCGGGCAAAAAAAGCCCGGCGCAAGGCCGGGCCCTTTGTGCCGGGTTGACGGCTTAGAAACGGCGTCCGCCGCCGAAGCCGCCCTCGCGGCGACCACCGCCACCACCACCGAAGCTGCCGCCACGGTCTTCGCGCGGCCGTGCCTCGTTGACGGTCAGATTGCGACCATTGACGTCCTTGCCGTGCAGGGCGTCGATGGCGGCCTGGGCCTGCTGGTCAGTGCCCATTTCGACAAAACCGAAACCCTTCGAACGACCGGTTTCGCGGTCAGTGATGATGCTGGCGGAGCTGACGCTGCCGTGCGGCGCGAACATTTCTTCCAGATCGCTGTTGCTGACGTTGTAGCTCAGGTTGCCGACGTATAACTTCTTGCCCATGAAAACAAAACCTCGAATGAAAAATGAGAGACGCGATGCCGGCCCATTCCCTTGGACGCGGATCGATGACTGACGACGAATGATTCGGTGGCCTGGCGTCCGGGCCCACTGCCGGAATCATGAGAGCCGGCTCTTGAGCCGGCACATTCTGCGAATGCCTAGCGGCGACCGCCACGCCCCCGCGCCTTCGGCCGCTCCTCGTTGACGCGCAGGCTGCTGCCGCGCAGGCTGCGGCCGTTGAGGCCGGTGATGGCGGCGCGAGCCTCGTGGCCTTCCATCTCGATGAAGCCGAAGCCGCGGCAGCGCCCGGAGAAGATGTCACGGGCCAGTTCGTAATTGAAGACGCGGCCGAATTCCGCGAACAGTTCGGTGAATTCCTTTTCGGTGATGTCGGCGGGCAGGTTGCCGGCGTAGAGTCTGATCATGGTTGTCCTCCATAGACGCGAGAGAGAAAGTGACAGCCGGCAGGGGCAAAGCGGGGCGTTGTCCCTGCCGGGACAAGCGGGGCTCAGAGGGCGCCGCGGCGTGGACCCTGGCTGGGGCGTCGGCTGCGCTGCTGGCCGCCACGGCCGGCCGGCGGCTGGCCCCGGCGCGGCGGTGGCCGATGGGCGGGCGCCGGTTCCGCACTGCGCGGTAACGGCTGGATGCCCGCGGGGGTTTCCCGCACCGGCAGCTTGCGCTTCAGCAGGCGTTCGATGTCGCGCAGCTGGGTGGCTTCCTCGCCGGATACCAAGGAGATGGCCTCGCCACCGGCGCCGGCACGGCCGGTGCGACCGATGCGGTGGACATAGTCCGCCGGGACGTCGGGTAGCTCGTAGTTGACGACGTGCGGCAGCTCGCGGATATCCAGGCCGCGCGCGGCGATGTCGGTCGCCACCAGCACCTGGATCCGGTATTCCTTGAAGTCGGCCAGCGCCCGGGTGCGGGCGCTCTGGCTCTTGTTGCCATGGATCACGCCGACCGTGAAGCCGCCGCGCTCCAGCTGCTGCGCCAGCTTGTTGGCACCGTGCTTGGTGCGGGTGAACACCAGCGTCTGGCCCCAGCCGCCGGTTTCGATGAGATGGGCCAGCAGCGGCTGCTTGCAGTCCTTGGCCACCTGGTAGATGCACTGCTGCACCCGGTCGGCGGTGGTGTTCGGTGGCGCCACCTCGACGCTCAGGGGGTTGCGCAGGATACCTGCTGCCAGTTCGCGGATTTCCCTGGAGAAGGTGGCCGAGAACAGCAGGTTCTGGCGGACCTTGGGCAGCAGCGGCAGTATCCGCTTGATGTCGCGAATGAAGCCCATGTCCAGCATGCGATCGGCCTCGTCGAGCACCAGCACGTCGACTTCCTTGAGCCTGGCGTGACCTTGGCCGACCAGGTCGAGCAGGCGGCCGGGGGTCGCGATCAGGAGGTCGATACCGCGCCGCAGCGCGTCGATCTGCGGTTGCAGACCAACCCCGCCGAAGACGACGGCGGCGCGCAGATCCGTGAACTGGCCATAGGCGCGGACGCTGTCGTTGACCTGTGCGGCCAGTTCGCGGGTGGGCACCAGCACCAGCACCCGCGGGGCCCGGCCGGGCCGGGTGCGTTCGCCGGTGCGGCTGAATTCAAGCAGGCGTTGCAGCAGGGGCAGGGTGAAGGCGGCGGTCTTGCCGGTGCCGGTCTGGGCGGCAGCCAGAAGATCGCGACCGGCGAGTACCGCCGGGATGGCCTGCGACTGGATCGGCGTCGGTGCCGAATAGCCCTGCTCCGCGATGGCACGCAGGAGGGGCTTGTCGAGGCCCAGGTGAGAAAAAGGCATGAGTAGAGTTCCTGTGCGCCGGTCCGTTGAGTCGTCCTTGGACGACCTGGGCGCGTTGATGGGGTGATCAAGGCCGGAGCGAACGCAGGAAACGGACTTCCATGGCGTCGCTGGGTTTGCAGGAGGAATCGAAGCGGGGAATCGCCAGGGGCGATAGCTCAGACGAGGGATGGCCGGACGTATCCTCGGGGCCGGTCAGGGACCGTGCCGCGACAAACTGGCGACTAGCATAACCCCATTGTCAGACAATAGCGAATTTATTTTTTTGCCGCCGGGCCAGCGGTCGGGACGACGGGACCGGCGGCGGGCATCAGGGCTGGACCGGGGCTGCGGGTGTGGCGGGTGTGGCGGGTGTGGCGGGTGTGGCCGCCAGCTTCGGGAAGCAGGATTCGGCCTGCTGCCGGGCATCCTTCAGCCGGTCGCGGAAAATCTTGGATTTGGGCGGATCGCGGAACTCGCCGCCCTTCTCGCCGGGTGTATCGAACATGTAGGTGAAGGTGAGGGCCTCGGAATAGTCCTGGAAGCTCATCAGGCTGGCGATTTTGTCGACCGCACAGACACAGTGGTACATGTTGTCGAGATTGGCGCCGCCCCGTTCCGCCATGCATTGCATGACGTATTCGACGCGGGCCTGGGTGGGAAAGTCGTTCGCCAAGGGCCTGGCGGGCGCGGCCTGTTTCGCCCGGGGATTGCTGGCGGCCGGCGGGTGCCCTTTGGCAGCCTCCGCGGTACCGCTGACGGTGGTTCCCAGCAGCGAGGACAGTACGGCGACGGAGCAAGCAAGTTTCGGATTCATCGGCATGACGGGGCGGTTGGCAATGGCGGGCATGATAGTGGAGTGACGGCGCCGGCTCAATCTTCGACCGCGAAGCGGACGATGTCCTTGAGCCGGTCGTTCATCCGGCGGGCGAAGGCGTTCAGGCGCGGATCGGCGGCGTCGGTCGGCAGCAGGTGCGTGGTGACGATCACCTTGCCGTTTTCCGCGCGGACCGCCACATTGCACGGCATCCAGGCCACCGTCGCCGGGGACAATTCCAGCATGACACGGGCCTCGCTGAGGTTGCAGAACTGGATCGTGTCGTAGTCGGGAAAGGCGATCCGTTCACGCTCGCGGATGACGCTGCCGATGTGGTTGTGACCGGTGATGCGGAAGTTGCGTTCGGTGATCGCGACTTCGAGTTCCTGCAGCACGTCCGCATAGGGCTTGGTTGCGGTTTCGGCGGAGAAATAGGCGGGTTCCGGCGGCGCGGCGGGCTGGCAGGCCAGCAACGACAGGCTCAGCAACGAAACCAGGCCGCTGCGGCGCTGGCCCGGCGGGGACTGACGGGCGGCGGGCGGGAATGGCTGGTGGAAGCGTGGCATGGGCGGATGGACCTTGTGGTCTGCGGCGGGAATGCGGTTCGCGAGTATCGGTCAGTCGGCGGCCAGCGGTCACGCCCGCTGCGGCGGTTGCCCTGGCGGAAGGGCGTCCCGCGCTCAAGCCGGCCGGGGTTTTCGACTCAGGGCGGTGGCCGTGACGCGATGGTCCTGATCAGCAATCCCGAGGCCTTGAGCGCATCCAGTTCGGCCTCGGTCTCGGCCCGGCACAGGTCGACGTAGGTCAGTCGCACCTCGGTGCGGGAGCGGGTCGCGTCGAGCAGTTCCAGCAGCGTACCCTTGCCGTACTGGTAGGCGGCTTCCCCCATGGCCTTCAGGTCGGGCAGCCTGGCGAGCACATCGCGTTCGAATTTGCCCCGGGTATCCTGCCGGCGGGCCAGCAGGGCGGTCGCGCGGTCGATGGCGACGCGGGTCTGGGAGGCAATCGCCTGCCGTTCCACGGCCGCCTTTTCCTTTTCCGAGGCCGCCCTGGCCATGCCGCCCTGGCCGTAGTCGAAAACCGGCAACTCCATGGAAAAGCCGCCGAACAGCGCATGGCCATAGGGGCTCTCGGTAAAGGCCGAGCCGAACATGATGGTCGGTACCGGCCAGCGCTCGCTGCGGGCCTTTTCGAGTCCGGCGTCGGCCGCCACCTCGCCGCGCCGGGCTGTTTCGAGCTCGGGGTTGGAATGCTCGGCTTCTTCCCACAGCTTCTCGGCGTTGGCGGGGACGCCCAGGGGCTTCAGGTTTCCCAGCGCTTCCGGGTTCCAGTCCGGCAGGCCCAGCACGACACCCAGTTCGCCGGCCGTACCCAGCTGTTCGTTACGTTCGTTTTCCAGTTGCGCCTCGATGTCGCGGGTCTCCAGGCTGATGCGGAGCACATCGAAATGGCTGGCGGTGCCGGCTTGCTCGCGGCCGGTCACCAGGTCGGTCAGGTGCTGCATCTCGCGGTGGGTTTCCTCGAGAATGGCGATGCGCTCCCGGTCCGCCAGCAGTTTCACGAATAGGCGCCAGATATCGTAGGCAAGCCCGGAAAAATCCGCCTCGACGCCGGCTTCCGTGGCTTCCACCTGCTTTTCGGCGGCTTCGATGCGGGCGCCGCGCTGGCCCGAGATCAGCACCGGAACCTCAAGCACCACCTCGCGTTGCACCTTGCCGTCATACATCGTGTTGGTCTGGCTGATCAGGCCATAGTTGCCGAAGTTGATGCGCGGGTTGGGCATGACGCCGGCCGCCACCACATCGGCCCGCACCAGTTCCACCCGCTGCCGCAGCGCCGCGTAGCGCGGGCTTTTCTCCCGCGCGATGTCGAGCAGTTGCTGGATGGTGACCGCCCTGGGCAACGGGCTGGTCTCCGGCCGGGCAGCCGCCACGGCATGGCCGCTGGTGGCCAGCAGCAGGATCGCGCCGGCGAGGATCGCCCGCCGGCCAGGCCGGCCAGCCGGCCGGAGGAGCGACCGGTTCATGGGATGATCTCCCTCGGCAGGGATTCTTCCGCCGCCGTCCTGATCGAGCGCGGTGCCAGATAGGAATAGATCACCGGCAGGACCAGCATCGCCACCAGGAACGTGGTGAACATGCCGCCGACGATGACCAGCGCGAAGGGCTGCTGGGTTTCGCTGCCGATGCCCGTCGACACCGCCATCGGCAACAGACCCAGCAGTGCCAGCATCGAGGCCATGAGCACCGGGCGCAGGCGTTCGCTGGCGCCGGCCCGGATGGCCTCGCGCAACGGCATGCCGGCCCGCCGGCGCTGGTTGGCGGCGCTGAGCACCAGCAGGCCCATCAGCGAGACCTGGCCGAGGAGGGCGATGAAGCCGATGGCGGCGCTCACCGACAGCGGAATGTGCCGGAGCAGCAGCACGAAGATGCCGCCCGTCATGGCGAAAGGCGCGCACAGGAGGATGGCAATGGCGCTCGCACCCGATTGCAGGGCGGTGTACAGCAGGCCGAAGACGATGAGGACGGCGATCGGCACCACGACGCCCAGCCGGCCCATGGCGCGTTGCTGGTTCTCGAACTCTCCGCCCCAGACGAAGAAATGGCCCTCGGGCGCCTTCACCTCGCGTTCGACGATGGCCATCGCATCGTGCACCACCGAGCCCAGGTCGCGGTTCTCGACATTGAACTTGAGCGCCAGGTAGCGGCTGTTGGCCTCGCGCTCGATCGAGGTGCGGCCGCTCTCGATGCCGATATTGGCGATTTCCCGCAGCGGGATGCGCCCACCGACCGGCGTCGGGACCATGAGCTTGCCGATCCGGTCGATTTCGCCGTGCTCGTGCCGTGGCACGATGGTCCGCACCGGTACCGGCCGCTCGCCCTGCCAGACGTCGGTCAGGATCCGCCCGGCGAGGGCGGTCTCGATGGTGTCCTGGGCGGCATCGACCGTGATTCCCTCGCGCGCCAGGGCATCGCGATCCAGGCGTATCTGAAGCTGCGGGACGCGCGATTCCCGGTAGAGATCGAGGTCGATGACGCCGGGAACCGCCTTGAGGGCGCTCTTGGCCCGTTCGAGCGTGGCCCGCATGCTTTCCAGGTCGGGGCCGTAGATTTTCAGCACCACCTTGCCGCGGACGCCGCTGACCGATTCCTCGACGTTGTCCTTGATCGGCTGGGAAAAGTTGAAGCGTACCCCGGGAATGGCGAGCAGCGATTGCCGCATGCCTTCCACCAGATGTTCCTTGTCGACGCCGGGGCGCCATTGCTCGCGGGGCTTCAGGTGCACGAAGGTTTCGCTCATGTTGACGCCCTCGTTGTCGGTGCCGTCCTCGGAACGGCCCTGCTGGCTGAGAATGCCTGCCACTTCGGGAAAGGCGCCCAGGCGCCGGCGCATGTCGAGGAGGATGTCCTGCCCCTTGCCCAGGGAAATGCTGGACGGCATCTCGACGAAGACGTGGATGTCCCCTTCGTCCAGTTCGGGCAGAAACTCGGTGCCCACGTGGGGCAGGGCGAGCGCGGCGGTGACCAGCAGCAACAGGGTCGCCGCCAGGGTCATCAGACGCCCCCGCAGGGCGATGCCGAGGAGCCTGTCGTAAAGGCCGCGCAGCAGGCGCAGGAAGCGCGGTTCCTGGTCCTGGAAATCACGTTGGCGCATGATGGTGGCGCAGAGCGCCGGCACTAGTGTCAGCGCGAAGCAAAGCCCCCCGACCAGGGCAAAGCTGTAGGTCAGTGCCAGCGGCCGGAAAATGCGGCCCTCGACGCGCTCCAGCGTGAACACCGGCAGCAGGGCCGCGATGATGATCAGCATGGCGAAGAAGGTCGGCTGCGCGACTTCCAGCGCCGCCTGGGCGATCAGCTGGTTGAGGGCGCGGTGGGATGCCGGTCGCTCATGACTGGCGCGGTGTATGACATTCTCGACCACCACCACCGCGCCATCCAGGATGATGCCGAAATCGATGGCGCCCATGGAGATCAGGTTCGCGGGCAGGCCCAGCTGGTAGAGTCCGAGGAACGCCACCAGCAGCGAGAGCGGTATCACCGCGGCGACGATCAGCGAGGCGCGCAGGCTGCGCAGGAACAGCCAGACCACCCCCACGACCAGCAGGAAGCCGTGCAGCAGGTTGTCGTAGACCGTGTGCAGGGTCCGGTGCACCAGTTCGGTTCGATCGAGAAACGCCACCACCCGCATGCCGCTCGGCAGCATGCCGCGATTCAGGGCGGTGACGCGCTCGTGCAGGGCTTCCAGTACCCGGGAAGGGTTCTGTCCCCGCCGCAGCAGCACCATTCCTTCGACCACCTCCCGCTGATCGTCCAGACCCACCGCACCCTGCCGCGGCGTTGCCGCCTGCACCGGCCGCGACACATCGCCCACGGTCACCGGCGTTCCCCCGATGCTTTTCAGGACGATCTTGCGGACATCCTCGGGCGAGCTGAGATAGCCGACGCCGCGGATGACCATCTGCTGATCGCCGTGGACGAAAAAGCCGGCGCCGACGTTGCGGTTCGACTGGGTGATGGCCTGGTTGATGTCCTCCAGCGTCAGCCCGAAGGACTCCATGCGCACCGGATCGATCTCGACGTGGATCTCCTTGAAGAAGCCGCCGAAGGTCAGCACGTCGGCAACGCCCTGCACCTGCTTCAGCACGCGCGACACGTTCCACTCCATTTCCGAACGCAGCTCGTACAGCGAGTGCCTGTCGCTGGTGAGGATGAACTTGTAGATTTCGCCCAGGGGGGTGTAATCGGGTGCCAGCGCGGGACGCACCTCGGCCGGGAGGTCGGCGCTGGACAGACGTTCCGTGACCAGGGTGCGGGAGTGGAAACTGTCGACTCCATCGTTGAATGTCAGGGTGACCAGCGACAGCCCGAACAGGCTCTGGCTGCGCATCTGCAGCATGCCCGGCGTGCCGTTGAGCGCGCGCTCCAGCGGCACGGTGACCTGACGCTCCACCTCCTCCGGCGCGTATCCCGGCATCAGCGAAATCACCGTCACCTGGGTGTTGGTGACATCGGGGTAGGCTTCGATGGGCGTCTCGAGGTAGGCGTAGCAACCGAAGAGCGCGACGACGACGGTCATGACGAGGGTGGCCAGCCGCCGGCTGACGCAGGCTTCGACGAGGGACTTGAGCATGTCGGCGCCTAGAGCAGCAGGGCGGCCTCGCCATCCACCAGCAGGGCGCCGCGGACCACGACCGCTTCGCCGGGCGAGAGGCCCTGCAGGATCGGCGTTTTGCCTTCGCGGGCCTGACCGATGGTGACCGGGCGGGCTTCGAAGGTTCCCGCATCCGTCTCGACATAGACCAGGGTTTCGCGACCGTTGCGGATCAGAATGGCTTCGCTGGGCAGCACGATCTGGCTGGGCGCGGAAACCTTGATGGTGACGCGGGCGTACATGCCCGGTCGCAGGGGCAATCTGGCGTTGTTGGGTTCGATGAACACCGAGGCGCGCCGCAGGTCGGTCTGGATGGCGGCGCTTTCGCCGACGACATGGCCGGCGATCGGATTGGGCAGGGAGGCCAGTTCGATGCTGGCGCTGGCTCCCAGCTCGACCAGCAGCAAGTCCCGCTCGAAGACATCGGCCACGATCCAGGCCGCGGAGGGCTTGCCCAGGTCGAACAGCGGCGAATCCGAGCTCACGGTGGCGCCCACCGCCACATGGGATTTCAGGATGACGCTGTCCATCGGCGCCCGCACCGTGACTTCATTGGCGATGCCGCCACCCAGCAGGTTGAGCATTTCCCGGCTTCGTTGCAGCTCGGTCCTGGCCTGCTTGAGCTGGGTTTCGGCGGCGACGCGCTCGATTTCGAGTCCCACCCCGGCCTGCATCATTTCGACCTGGCGGCGGTACTGGTCCTCGGCGCGGGCCAGTTCGGTCTGGTCGCGGGCATACTCCGCCCGCAGCTGGGAGGCCTCGGCGCTGGCCAGGGTCGCCAGCGGATCGCCGGCCCGGACATGATCACCGATCTGTACGTGGATGCGGGTCACCCGGCCACTGACCAGCGTGCCCGCGGTCGAAATGCCCTGGGAGCGGAACTCGACCCGCGCCGGCGCCGAAATCGTGCTGGCCAGGGTTTCCGGCTGAATGCGCTGTACCGTGATGTAGGGCAGGGATTCCGGCCTGACAGTGACCTTCCGCGGGGACAGGGCCTGCTCTTCCGCCCGGGGCTGAATCACGGGCGGCAGGGCTTGCCGGGCGTCAGTCGCGTCCGCCATGCCGAGCGGGACACCTGCGGGCAGGAGGGCGGCAAGGAGAAGCAGGCAACGATGCGGGGAGTTCATGGGACAGGGTTTTGGAGACGGAATGCTCCATCCCGCCGCATTATAGGTTCGCCAGCTTTCACCAACCTTTCAGTTTCAGAAGGCGACGGCAAAACCGACAAAGCTGATGAGCGCGGGTGTGTACTTGTTGAGGCCGGCGCTGGTCTGGCCATACATGGCCACGCGCGTGTCGATGGTCCAGACGAAGCCGCCACCGATGGCATCCTGCTTGAGGCTGGATACATCCTCGAAGGCACGGTCAGCGGGCGGAATCTCGACGTTGGGAAGGCGGGGCAAGGTCATGGCATTCAGGAATCCATGCACGAACAGGGCAATGTCGCCGTCGAAGAAATCGCGTTGCAAGGCCCACTGGAAACTGAGGCTCCATTCGTTCTCGCGCAGGTAGTTCTGTGATCGTATCGCACCGATATTGTATTCGAGGTCGATATCCAGCGGTAACGACTGGTCGAAGTTGAAGGTGAAGCCGGGTTGGGTGCCACTGTTGGTTGCCGAGTTGCCAAGCCATTGGGTCTGGATGTAGGCCTCGAATCCCGCCGCCGGCACGTAGATGTCGGGCTTTTCCGTCCAGAGCTGGATCTTGGTGTCGAACGCGAGAGGGGAGAAGGACCAGTCCGAGTAGGGCCTGCCGGTCCAGGCAGGCCCGTTGCCGAATACGCGCAGTTCGATGTTGTCGGTCGCGCCGTAGCGCAGCAGGAATTCCATGTTGTACTGCTCCGGACTGCCTTGGGCCAGGCCGTAATAGGTGAATGGCGAGAATTCCAGGTATACCCGGCCCTGCGGCAGGGTGAAGGCGCTGTTGGGGAAATTCGCCAAGTCCGGGCCGGGGTTGGCGATATCGGGATTCAGGCGCCAGGCTTCGATGTTTTCCGGCAGTCGGGCGCGCGAGCGGTTGTAACGGCCCTTGAGAAAATAATCGCTGTCGATGTTGGCGGATGGATTGGTGTAATGCTTGAACCGGCCGTATTCGTCGAAACGCGGTACGGATTCGGGCGGCGTCCCGTCGCGGGCCAGGCCCCTGTGCCAGGTGTTCCGGGCGTACTGCCGCCCGTATTGCCGGAAGGCATCGAACTGGGTGTCGCGGTAGGGTTCGATGATCAGCGGCTGGGCGGGGGCGTCGGGGAGCTCCGGCGACGAGAGGGGCTCCGGTTCGAAGGGGGCGGCGAGGGTCGCGCGGGCGGGCCAGAACAGGGCGAGGCCGAACATCAGCCCGGTGAAAACCGACGACAGGCCGCGCGTCATGGAGCCAGTGCGGGTCAGTGGATCAGAGGAATCTCTTCCTCGATGCCGGCATCGATGAACGCCTTGATTTTCTCCTCGATCTGGACGAAGCGCGCCAGTTCCAGCGGCGGCAATAGTTTCTCCAGTTCCGCCACCATGCGCTGGAGCAGCCGCAGGCGGTCCTCCTCCATGGCCAGCTTCCGGGCGACATAGTCGCGGGCGTCCTCGTCGGACATGTTGTCGTAGTTCTCGCCGAGATCGCCGAGGATCTCGTGGTGGCGGTCGCGGATGCTGTTCAGCGCGGCCAGGTAGCGCTCGTAGCGTGGCCAGAACTGCCCGGCGACCTCCGGTTTCAGCCGCAGCGACTGGCGCATCAGCTGTTTCCGGAGTTCGACCATGCGTGCATCGCCGGCCGCCATCTCCTGATCGATGGCGGGCGCAGCATGGGCAAGGGGACGGGTCGCGGCCGCGACCGTCGCCAGGATCGCGGCCGCGGCCAGCCGGGTGGAGCGGCGGATCAGGGGCTTACTCCTTCGGTGGCTTGTCCACGTAGTCGATGAAGCGGCGCATGTTCCGGCGCAGCTTCCTCCAGCCCGACAGCGGCGGCTCTTCCGCCGTGGGCCGGGGGGTGGTGGCTGCCGGCGCCGGCACCGGCACCTCCGGCGCGGATACGCTGGCGGCTGCTGGTGCTGGTGCTGGTGCTGGTGCTGGTGCTGGTGCTGGTGCTGGTGCTGGTGCTGGTGCTGGTGCTGGTGCTGGTGCTGGTGCTGGTTCGGGCCGGAGCGGCTCGGGTTCGACGATCGGTACGACGGGCGCCGGCGGCATTTCTGGTTCTGCCGCGATGGCGGCCGGCGGTACCGGCGCCGGCGCGACAGTCGCAGCGGCCGCCAGGGAGTCGATATAGGACTGGACGCTGGTCCTGGGGGCCGGCTGGGGAGCCGGGGCGGCGGTCGTGGTCGGCGGTACGGCTGACGCCGCGACGGGTTCGGGGGTCTGCGCCGGAGCTACAGCCGGAGCCGGCATTGACACGGCTGGCCTGACGGGCGGGGGTGCGGCGGCCGGCGTCGTGGCTGGCTCGGCGGCCGGCGCGGCAGCGGGCGCCTGGCCGGCATTCATGACCACCAGCCCGGCCCGCAGGGTTGGCGCTGCCGCCGGAATGCCGCGCGCCTGCAGCATGGCCTGTGCCGCCGCCAGCCGTGCCACCGGTACCCGATGCGGGGAACAGGACACGTAGTTGATGCCGATTTCGTGGCAGAAACGGATGGAGTCGGGATCGCCGCCCTGCTCGCCGCAGATGCCAACCTTGAGGTCCGGGTTGGTGGCCCGGCCGGAGGTCACGCTCATCTGCATCAGCACGCCCACGCCCTTGACGTCCAGGGTCTCGAACGGATTGTCATGCAGGATGCCGGTGTCGGTATACAGGGGCAGGAACTTGTTTTCGGCATCCTCGCGCGAGAAGGAATAGGCCGCCTGAGTGAGGTCGTTGGTGCCGAAGGAGAAGAACTCCGCCAGCTGTGCCAGGTCGGCCGCGCGGGTACAGGCCCGTACCGTCTCGATCATGCTGCCGAACCTGAAGCTCAGCGGGATGCCGTAGCGCGCCTCGACCTCGGCGCGCACCTTGTCGGCGCTGGCACGGACGCGCTTGAGTTCCTGCACCGTGATGACCTGCGGCACCATGATTTCCGGACATACGGCAATCCCGGCCCGGAGGCAGCCGGCCTCGGCCTCCAGGATGGCGCGGATCTGCATCTCGTAGATTTCCGGGTAGGTGATGCCGAGACGGACACCACGATGCCCGAGCATCGGGTTGACCTCGTGCAGGTCGCGGACCTTCTTCAGCATCAGTTCCTTGCGGGCGATGATGCTGTTGACGAGGTCCTCGTTGATGCCGGCATCGGCTTCCTGGGCCAGGTTCAGCGCGTTGACGGCGGCCAGGGCGGTGGTGCGGCCCTTGACCACCAGCCGGTATTCCCTGAGGGCCTCGATCTCGTCCAGCAGCTGCGCTTCGCTGGGCAGGAACTCGTGCATGGGCGGGTCAAGCAGCCGTACCGTGACCGGGTTCGGCGCGACGATGCGGAACATTTCCTCGAAATCCTGGCGCTGCATCGGCAGCAGCTTGTCCAGGGCGGCCTGGCGCTCCTCCAGGGTGCGGGCCATGATCATCTCGACCACCACCGGCAGCCGCTCGCTGGCGTTGAACATGCGCTCCGTGCGGCACAGGCCGACGCCCCTGGCGCCGTACTTGACGGCCACCCTGGCCATCTCGGGGGTGTCGCCGTTGGCCATGACCTTGAGCCGGGCCTTTTCGTCGGCCCAGCCGAGCAGGGTGTTCAGTTCGTCCGAGAACTCCGGCGGCAGGGTCGGAATCTCGCCCAGATAGACGTAGCCGTTGGAGCCGTCGATGGTGATGACGTCGCCCTCGCGCAGGACGATGTCGCCGATCCTGGCCAGCCGCGCCCGGCTGTCGACGGCGATGCCCTCGGCGCCGGCGACGCAGGCCTTGCCCATGCCGCGGGCGACCACGGCGGCGTGCGAGGTCTTGCCGCCGCGGCTGGTCAGGATGCCCTGGGCGGCGAAGAAGCCGTGGATGTCCTCCGGCTTGGTCTCCTCGCGTACCAGGATCACCTTCTCGCCGGCACGGCCGAGCATCTCGGCCTGGTCGGCGTCGAACACGCAGCGGCCGCTGGCGGCGCCGGGCGAGGCCGGCAGGCCCTGGGCCAGCGGCGTCTGGCTGTGGTGCGGGTCGAGGCGCGGATGCAGGAGCTGCTCCAGCAGGGCGGGATTGACCCGCAGCAGCGCCTGGTCCTTGCTGATCAGCCCCTCGGCGTACATTTCGACCGAGGTGCGCACCATGGCGGTGGCGTTCATCTTGCCGTTGCGGGTCTGCAGGCAGTAGAGCACGCCTTTCTCGATGGTGTACTCGTAGTCCTGCACCTCGCGGTAATGCGCTTCCAGCTTGTTGCGCAGTTCGACCAGCTGGTGGTACATCTCCGGCATTTCGTGCGCCATCTCGGCAACCGGCTTGGGCGTGCGGATACCGGCGACGACGTCCTCGCCCTGGGCATTGACCAGGTACTCGCCGTACATCTCGTTCTCGCCGGTGCCGGGATTGCGGGTGAAGCCGACGCCGGTGGCGCAGTCGTTGCCCATGTTGCCGAACACCATGGTGACGACGTTGACCGCCGTGCCGTTGGCCATCTCCGGGGTGATGTTGAACTCGCGCCGATAGTCCACCGCGCGCTTGCCCGTCCAGGAATTGAAGACCGCCTGGATGGCCAGCTCGAGCTGCTGGTAGGGGTCCTGCGGGAACGGGCGCCCGGTCTGTTCCTGCACCACCTGCAGGAACAGCTGGCCGATCTCGCGCAGGTCGGCGGCGCTCAGGCCCACGTCGACCTTGACCCCGGCGCGGCGCTTGACGGCCTCGAAATGCTCGTCGAAACAGTGCTCGTCGATGCCCAGCGCGATCTTGCCGAACAGCTGGATGAAGCGGCGGTAGGCGTCGTAGCCGAAGCGCTCGTTGCCGGTCAGGCGGATCAGTCCCTGCAGGGTGGTCTCGTTGAGGCCCAGGTTGAGGATGGTATCCATCATGCCGGGCATGGACAGGGCCGAGCCCGAGCGCACCGAGACCAGCAGCGGATTGCTGTCCCCGCCGAACTGCTTGCCGGTCTGCTGCTCCAGCAGCTGGATGTTGCGCAGCACCTGCTCCATCAGCTCCTGCGGCAGGACTTTCCGCTCCAGATATTCGAGGCAGGCCTCCGTGGTGATGACGAAACCCGGCGGTACGTTCAGGCCAATCTGGGTCATCTCGCAGAGATTGGCGCCCTTGCCGCCGAGGAGCCGCTTGTTCTTGCCGTCTCCCTCGCTGAATGCGTAAACGTATCGCTTGTGCATGATGGTTCCTTGGTGCGGAGAAGTGGATGGAGGCTGGTTCGGTGATGGGGAAGCCGGGTGTCCTGCGCTATTTTAGCGTCGGTCTCTTTTCAGTCGATGAATTTCGGCGTGTTGCAGGACCTGAAGCTGGGCGAGGGCGCGGGCCAGGTTGAGCCTGGCGAGGTCGCGGTCCTCGAGGGCATGACTCTGGCGCAGCGCCTGCTCGGCCTCGTCCCGGGCCGCCTGCGCCTGCGTCCGGTCGATCTCGCTGCTGCGCAGCGCCGCGTCGGCAAGGATGCTGACGGCACTGTGCCGGACTTCCATGAATCCGCCCGAGACGAAGTAGAAGTGGTCGTCGCCGGACGCGGTATGCACGCGCACGGTGCCCGGGCGCAGGTGGGTCAGCAGCGCCGCATGGCGCGGCAGGATGCAGACCTCGCCGCCGGCCGCGGGTGCGGTCACGTGCTGGCAGCGGCCGGAGAAGATCAGCCGGCCGACGTCGACGATGTCGACTTGCAGCAGTGGGGGGTGGTTGTCCATCGGGTCGGGTTCAGTGGGACGGCGCCCTGGCCGCCGGCTTGCTGAGGTCGAAGCCGGTCTGCTGGAGCGCCAGAAGAATGATGGGTACGGCCTTCTCCGCCGCGATGCGGTCGGTGTTCAGGATCAGATCAAAATTCTTGGCGTAATTCAGCGAGCAGTGCTCGTAGCTGTCCTTGAACAGATTCTCGATCGATTTGTGGCGTTTGTTGTTGATCTCGTAGACCTTGCGCTCGGCCGCCTCCAGCGGCAGGCCATTCTCCTGGGCGACCCGCTTGGCGCAGATAAGGCGCGAACCGACGATGCGCAGACGGAAGGTCCGCTTGCCGGACAGGATCAGGTGGGCGCCGCGCCCGACCAGCACACAATCCCGCTGGGCCAGTTCGAGCACCGACTCGAACAGCGCCCGCCGGTAGATTTCGAGGTTGCCGGCGCTGCCGGTCAGCAGGCTGAAGATGAAGTTGGAGACGCTGGAGGAGCGGCAGTCGCCGATCTCGGCAAAGTGCAGCGGATCCACCTTGGCCTTGCGCGCCGCCAGCTCGAGGATTTCCCGGTCGTAGAGCGGTACCGAGAGCTTCTCCGCCAGCTGGTGGGCGATCTCGTCGCCACCGGCGCCATAGTCGCGCGAGACGGTGACGATCAGGGGCGGTCGGGACGGCTTGCCGGGGCGCGCCTGGGCGTGGGCCTCTTCCGTCGCGATCAGGGTCTTGAGGAAGGTGTAGGGATCGTTGCCGGACATGAGGCCTCCTCCTGGATCGGTGATGTGCGCGGCCATTATGGCAGCTCCCGCGTCGATCCCGCAGGCAGGGATCGCCGCCTTCCGCCGGGGTCGGATCTCAGGCGGTGACGATCACCCGGACCGCATCGAGCCGCTGCCGGCCGGCCTGGATGCTGGCATGCATGTCCAGCGCATGGGCCTTCAGCTGGTCCAGTTCTTCCTGGCGGACGTTCGGGTTGACCTTGCGCAGGGCGGCCAGCCGCTTCAGTTCCCCGGTCATGGCGCCCAGCATGCGGCTGATGGCCGCTTCGAGGATGCCGGGTACCTGTTTCCTGGCCCGCGCCTCGGCGCGCTTGATGGCGGCTTCGATGGGCTTGCGCTGGGCCCGCAGCAGTTCCAGGGCATGCTCGCGGTCGAACTGTCGCGGGACCCGTTCTAGGCTTTCGAAGGGCAGGTGGCTGAGATCGTTGCCCTCATGGTCCAGCAGGGTGCGGATCAGCACCGGCGGGAAGAAACGGGCGATGTGCAGGTGTTTCGGCGCACTGCAATCGACCACATGGAAGCATTCCACCAGCAGCTGCCCCGGGTCGAGATCGGGATGCCGCAGGATGCTCAGGGCGGCGTTGCCGTGCTCGCTGTTGAGGATGATGTCCATGGCGCCGCGCACCATCGGGTGCTCGAAGCTGAGGAACAGGATGTCCTCCCGCGACAATCCGGTGTCGCGGTCCAGCGTCACCGTCACGCCCTCGTCGGGCAGTTCCGGGAACTGCATGCGCATGTGCTCGCCGGGTCTCAGGATCAGGCAACGCTCGGAGTGTTCCTCGACGCTGATGCCGTAGGCGTCGAAGACCCGCTCCAGCCATGGCCACAGGGTCGGGTCGGCGTCCTGCGCGTGCAGGGCCTCGACCAGCCGCCGGGCCTCCGCCTCGCGGCAGGAATTGAGTTCCAGCAGGCGGTCGCGGCCCTGCTGCAGGGCGGCCTGGGTTGCCCGCGACAGGACGCCGGCCTCCGCCAGAAGCGCCGCCTCGCCGGCCGGATCGGGGTTGGCCAGCAGGTCCAGCAACCGCGCCTGCAGTCGGGCATGGACGGTCGGCGCAGCCGGGTTGAGCTGCTCGAAGGCGCCCAGGCCATCCTGGTACCAGTGGTAGAGCGTCTCCTGGGCGCTGTTCTCCAGGTAGCCGAGATGGATCTGGATGGTCTCGCTCTGGCCGATGCGGTCCAGCCGCCCGATGCGCTGTTCCAGCAGGTCGGGGTTGAGCGGCAGGTCGAACAGGACCAGATGGTGGGCAAACTGGAAATTGCGGCCCTCGCTGCCGATTTCCGAGCAGACCAGCACCTGCGCGCCGTCCTCCCGGTCGGCGAACCAGGCCGCGGCCCGGTCGCGGGCGACGATGCTGAGCCCTTCGTGGAACGCGGCGGCGCGGATGCCGGCGATGCGCAGGGTTTCCTCCAGGTCCATGGCCGTCTCGCGCTGCGCACAGATGACCAGCGTCTTGGCCTGGCGCAGGGATTTGAGGGTCGCCGTCAGCCAGGCCACGCGCGGGTCCTGCCGCCACCATTGGCCATCGGCTGTCACCCAGCGCTCCGGCCACAGCCGCTGTTCGGGCGACAGGCCGGGGCTGGCCAGCGCCACCCCGTAATGGGCGGGCAGCGGCAGCGCCGTGGGCAACAGCCGGCGTCCCGGAAAACCCTTGACCGTGGCGCGGGTGTTGCGGAACAGGATGCGGCCGGTGCCGTGGCGGTCCAGCAGCAGCTGGGTCAGCGCCTGCCGCGCGGCCTGGCTGGATGCGGGATCGTCCAGGCGCTCCAGCAGGTCATCGGCCAGATCCTCGGCCAGCAGCTCGCGCAGACGGCCGAGCTGAGTCCGGTCCAGCACCGCATCGTCGAGCAGATGCTGGATGACATCGGCCAGGCCCGCGTAGTCGCGCTCCTCGGCAAGAAACGGCTCGTAGCTGTGGAAGCGGTCCGGATCCAGTAGCCGCAGACGGGCGAAATGGCTTTCCTTGCCCAGCTGTTCCGGCGTGGCGGTCAGCAGCAGCAGCCCAGGGACCTGCTTGCCGAGGCTCTCGACGAAGCGATATTCGGGGCTGGGCGCTGCCTGCGACCAGCCGAGGTGATGGGCCTCGTCGATCACGCAGAGATCCCAGCCGGCGGCGATGGCGTCGCTCTGGTGCTGGGGCGAGGCCATCAGGAAGTCCAGGCTGCACAGCACCAGCTGCTCGCTCTGGAAGGGATTCGGCTCGCCGGCCTCGCGGTAGCGCTCGGCGTCGAAGAGGCTGAAGCGCAGGTTGAAGCGGCGCCGCATTTCTACCAGCCACTGGTGCAGCAGCGGTTCGGGCACGACGATGAGCACGCGCTCGGCCCGGCCGGTGATCAGCTGGTGGTGGAGGATCAGGCCGGCCTCGATGGTCTTGCCCAGGCCGACTTCGTCGGCCAGCAGCACGCGCGGCGATGGGCGGTTGGAGACCTCGTGGGCGATGAACAGCTGATGCGGAATCGGACTGGCGCGCCCGCCGCAGAGTCCGCGCACCGGCGACTGCTCCAGCCGGCCGATCAGCCGCACCGTGTCGTGGCGCAGGTTGAACAGCTCGGCGCTGTCCAGCTGGCCGGTGAACAGCCGTTCCTGCGGCTTGTTGAATTGCAGATGGGGGTTGAGGTCCACTTCCTCCAGTGCGAGCGGTTCGCCATCCTCGTCGCGGCCCCGGTAGGTGAGAAGCCCGTCCTGCTCATCCACGGCGGTCACCGTCATGCTCCAGCCGTCCTGGCTCTGCACCTGGTCGCCCGGGGCGAAGCGGACGCGTGCCAGCGGGGCATTCCGCGTCGCGTAGATCCTGCGGTCGCCGGCGGCCATGAACAGCAGGGTCACACGGTTGCCCTCCTCCGACAGCACGATGCCGAGGCCGAGTTCGGGTTCTGTCTCGCTGATCCAGCGTTGTCCGGGGACGAAGTCAGGCAAGGGATGAATCTCCGTGGGTCAGGTTGGGACGGGACATGTCAGGCCGGCGATTATAGCCAAGGCCAGCCTCGGGCCGGCCGGGCGGGTGGCCGCGATGCCGGCAGCGGCGGCCGGTCGCGGCGTTGGCAAGCGGTGCTCAGCCCTTGCGGCGCATGGCGCCACGGGCCGGGTTGTAGCCGAGGATGGCGATGGCCATGAAGACCAGCAGGGCGCCCGCCGTGACCCAGCAGGCCTCCGCGTTGAACTGCCCGTAGAGGGCGAACCGGATCAGTTCCACGGCATGGGTGAAGGGGTTGAGCTGCGCCAGCCGGTAGAGCAGCAGGCTGGATTCCTGGATCTTCCACAGGGGGTACAGGGCGGAGGAGAGGAAGAACATCGGGAAGATGACGAAATTCATCACGCCGGCGAAATTCTCCAGCTGCCGGATGAAGGACGACAGCAGCAGTCCCAGCGCGCCCAGCATCAGCCCCGACAGCAGCAATGCCGGCAGTACCGTGAGATAGCCCAGCGGCGGTGCCTCGATGCCGTACAGCCAGGCGACCAGCAGGAACACATAGGCCTGCAGCACCGACACCAGCACGCCGGCCAGCAGCTTGCAGGTGAGCAGGTAGCCGCGCGGCAGCGGGCTGACCAGCAGTGTCTTCATGCTGCCCATCTCGCGGTCGTAGACCATCGACAGCGAGCTCTGCATGCCGTTGAACAGCTGCACCATGCCGAGCAGCCCCGGCGTGATGTAGACCTCGTAGAGGATGTAGGTCTCGTAGGGCGGAATGATGGCCACGCCCAGGGTGGAGCGGAAGCCGGCGGCGAAGATGAACAGCCACATCAGGGGGCGCACCAGCGCCGAGACGAAGCGCTCGCGCTGATGCACGAAGCGCAGCAGCTCCCGTCCCGTGATGCCGCGCAGGGCGCGCAGGTAATGCCAGGGACTCATGCGGCCTCCGGACGGTGGGTCAGCCGTTCGAAGGCGGCGCCGATGCTGTCGGCGCCGGTTTGCGCCAGGACCTCGGCGACGTCCCCGATGGCGCGGATGCGGCCGGCGTGCAGGACGATCAGGCGGTCGCTGTCGCGGATTTCGTCGATCAGGTGCGTGGCCCACAGCACCGACAGGCGTCCGCTCCGGGTCAGCTCATGCACATGATCGACGATGGCCTTGCGGCTGGGGACATCCAGGCCCACCGTCGGCTCGTCGAGCAGCAGCAGCCGCGGCCGGTGCAGCAGGGCGCGGGCGATCTCGACGCGGCGCCGGTGGCCGCCGTTGAGCTGGCGGACCTTCTCGCCGGCACGCTCGTACATGCCCTGCCGCCGCAGTTCCTCCTCGATGCGCTGCATGGCCTCCCGGCGGCCGATGCCGTGCAGGGCGGCGTGGTACAGCAGGTTCTGGGTGACGGTGAGATCGAGGTCCAGTGTCGGTTGCTGGAACACCACGCCCAGCTTGGCCAGCGCCCGGCCGGTATCGCGGTGCAGGTCGAAACCGGCGATGCGGACATGGCCTTCGCGGCTGTCGTAGAGGCGGGTGATCAGCGAGAACAGGGTAGTCTTGCCGGCACCGTTCGGCCCGAGCAGGATCGCGCACTGGCCGGAATCGACGGTGAAGCTGACCTGGTCCAGCGCCTGCTTACGCCCGTAGGCATGGCCGAGGCGCTCGACGGCGAGGGCGGGCGTGGCGCTCACCGCTTCACCGCCACGCCCCAGGGATACTGCCCCACGGCAACCGAGCGGACCACCTTGCGCGACGCCAGATCGATGATGGAAATGTCGTTGCTGACGCCGTTGGTGGTGTAGAGCCGCTGCTGGTCCGGCGAGAACGCCAGGTTCCAGACCCGCTGGCCGACCAGCCAGTAGTCGACCACCTCGTAGGTCCGGGCATCGATCACCGCCACCCGGTTGGCCGGCCCCAGGGCGACGTAGGCATAGCGGCGGTCCTTGTCGATGCGGATGCCGACCGGCTGGATTTTCTCCTGGGTCACGCCGGGTATCCGGAAGCCGATCTTGTGGGTTTCCCTGCGGGTGCCGCTGTCGAGCACGGTCACGGTGCCGGCGATCTCGGAGCTGACCCATAGCTCTTGGCTGTCGTCGCTGAAGGCGCAGGCGCGGGGGCGCGGGTCGACCAGGGTGTTGTCGACGATTTCCAGGGTCTGGCGATCGATCCAGTGCGCCATGTTGGTCGTCTCGCTGGTGCTGACGATCCACCTGCCGTCGGGGCTGGCGGCGATGCCCTCGGGTTCGACGCCGACCGCTATCGTCTTGACGGTCTTGCGGGTGGCGAGGTCGATGACGGTCACCTGGTTGTCGTCCTCGTTGGAGGCGAACAGCAGCTTGCCGGCCGGATCGATGGCGAAGGTTTCCGGATCCTCGCCCGACGGCAGCTTGCCGGTGATCTTCAGGGTTTCGGTATCGATCACCTTGATGGTGTCCTCGTCGCTGACGGCCACGTACAGCGATCGTCCGTCCGGACTCAGGCCCAGCCCTCGCGGGCGCTTGCCGATCTTGAGGGTCTTCTCCCGCTTGCCGTCCGGCCCCGAGAGGACGGCGATGGCATTGTCCTTCTCCAGCGAGACATAGAGCGTTTCGGCCCGGGCCGTGGCGGCCATCGTGGCGGTCAGCAGGGCAATCGGCAGGGTGATCGATTTCATGGCGGATATCCGTCTTGCGATCCCGCTATTATCCGGCCGAAGCCGTGTCGAGGAAACTCCAGGACGCTGCCGGTCCGGGGCGCCGCCCTCGCGAGCGCCCGCGGCTAGCGGGCGGCGCGAACGACCCGGCCCATGGCCTCGCCCATGCGCATCGGGGCGCCGGGCTGGAGACGCGCGTTCCATTCGACCGCCTCCGGCCCGAACAGGACGATGATGGTGGAGCCCATGTTGAAGCGGCCCATTTCCACGCCGCGCGCCAGGGTGATCGGGGTGTCGGCGTAGGACCAGGTCCGGATGCCGGGGGCCGCGGGCGGGGTGACGACGCCGTGCCAGACGGTCTCGATGCTGGCCACGAAGATGGCGCCGACCAGTATCAGCGCCATGGGGCCGGCCTCGGTATCGAACAGCGCAGCCACCCGTTCGTTGCGGGCGAACAGGTTCGGCACGCCGCGCGCCGTGGCATCGTTGACGCTGAACAGCCGGCCGGGCACATGCACCATCTCGCGCAGGGTGCCGGCGAGCGGCATGTGCAGGCGGTGGTAATCGCGTGGCGACAGGTAGATGGTGGCGAACGCGCCGCCGAGGAACGGCGCCGCCCGCGCCGGATCGCCGCCGAGCAGGGTTTCGGCGCTGTAGTCCATGCCCTTGGCCTGGAGCAGGCGGCCGGCCTCGATGCGGCCGGCCTGGCTCAGGAAGCCGTCGGCCGGGCTGGCGATCACGCTCGGCTGGTCCGCGATCGGCCGGGCGCCGGGTTTCAGCGCCCGGGTGAAGAAGTCGTTGAAGCAGGAATAGGCGTTGAGGTCGGGTTCCTGCGCCTCGTCCAGGTCGATCCGGTAGGCACGGCTGATGCTGCGGATGAGGGTACGCCTGACGGCCGGGTTCCGGCAGTGGGTCAGGCGTCCCATGAGCCGTGACAGCCAGTGGTGCGGCAGCGGATACTGACCGAGGACGAAGAGCTTTTCCTTGAGCGGCATGAGCGTGAGGGGTACCGGGGTATCGATCGGGAGGCCGGCATTCTTGATGAGACCCCGCAGTGCGTCAACCGGGATCGCGGCGGCCGGATGGGGCGGCGGCATGCCTTGGACATGGCTCAGCCGGCATAATGGCGGGCCAGGCAACAACCCGACATTCGGCCATATCCCCATGACAGCTGCTCCTCCCTCCATCCTGGTTACCGGCGGCGCCGGTTACATCGGCTCCCACACCTGCGTGACGCTGCTCGAGGCGGGTTACCGGGTGGTGGTCTACGACAATTTCTGCAACAGCCAGCCGGCCGCCATCGCGCGCGTGCGGCGGATCGCCTCCGGCGAGATCGTGGTGGTGAACGGCGATGTCCGCGACCAGGCGCTGCTGGAGCGGACCCTGCGCGAGCAGGACTGCCAGTCGGTGATCCATTTCGCCGGCCTCAAGGCGGTGGGCGAATCGGTGGCCAGGCCGCTGGATTACTACGACACCAACGTGATCGGCAGCCACCGGTTGCTGCGGGCGATGCAGGCGACCGGTGTCCGCACCCTGGTCTTCAGTTCCTCGGCGACGGTTTACGGCGATCCGGTCTGCCTGCCCTACACCGAGACGCACCCCCTGGCGCCGACCAATCCCTACGGCCGGACCAAGCTGATGGTGGAGGACATGCTGCGCGACCTGCACCGCTCCGACGACAGCTGGCGGGTCGCTATCCTGCGCTATTTCAACCCGGTCGGCGCGCACCCCAGCGGGCTGATCGGCGAGGATCCGCAGGGCATTCCCAACAACCTCATGCCGTTCATCGCCCAGGTGGCGGTAGGCCGGCGGGCCGAGCTCAACGTCTGGGGCAACGACTACCCGACGCCGGACGGTACCGGCGTGCGCGACTACATCCATGTGATGGATCTGGCCGAGGGGCATCTCTGCGCCCTGCGCCGGTTGGCCGAGCCCGGCTGTCTGACCGTGAATCTCGGCACCGGCCGGGGCTACAGCGTGCTGGACATGGTGCGCGCCTTCGAACGTGCCTCCGGCCGCACGATACCGCTGCATTTCGCCGCCCGGCGGCCGGGTGATCTGGCCGAATACTATGCCGATCCGGCCCAGGCGGAAGCCCTGCTGGGCTGGCGGGCGAGCCGCGACATCGATGCCATCTGCGGGGACCACTGGGGCTGGCAGCACGCCAACCCCGACGGCTACCGGGGCTGAGTTGTCCGCCCGCCGCCGGCGGGATCAGGTGCCGCCGGATCGGTCGTCGCCAGATTGCGGATGAGGATGGGTGTGGTGGGCGATGAATTTCTGGTAGGTGGCGTAGCTTTCGCGGGCCATGACCGCCGAGTTGAACGGCGAGCTGCGGAACTTGCGCAGTTCCACCGCATGCCGGATCGAGCGCCGCCAGAGCCACTGCACCCCGAAGTAACCGAGCACGCCGCCGATGTTCATGAGGATGAAGCAGCCCAGCAGCAGGGGCGTGCCCAGCGCCATGGCCTTCTCGATGCTGAACAGCTCGGAGAACTGCTCGAAGCTGAAGGTGGTCGATCCCATCGCCAGCGCGCCGACTTCGTAGGCGAAGTAGTACATCGGCAGCCAGGTCAAGGGGTTGGTGATCCACACCAGCGCAACGGCGATCGGCAGGTTGGCGTTGAACCAGATGGCGCCGATGGCGGCGAGCACCTGCTGCCAGGGCAGCGGCGGGGTGTACATGCACCAGAGCCCGATGGCGAAGGCGCGGGATACGGAACGGCGGTTGAGGTGCCAGAGGTTGGGCGAGTGCAGGCGGTCGCCGAGAAACCCGAGGGCCTTGATCTGCTTGATCTTGTCGGGGTTGGGCAGGTACCGCTGCAATAGCTTCTTGGGCATGGGATCTGATCCTTTTTGGCGATGAGGTATTTCCTGGCTGGTGGCTATTGTACGAAGCGAGCCCATAAACGGGTATGAATTTTTCGAGTCCACACCGTGGTGGATGCGGGCTCAGGGTTCGACTCGCGGCGTCATGCCCAACCCCGGCGCTTCGCAGACCGACAGGTCCGGTCCGCAATAGCCATAACCGCCCGTCAGCGGGTCGGTCGCCAGCAGCAAGGGCGTGTCGAGATCGAGATGCTCGATGCCGCCGATGCCCATGACCAGCGCCAGTGAGCAGCCCATCGCCAGACGCGATTCCACCATGCCGCCGATCATGAGTCCCAGGCCCGCGGCGCGGGCGATCTCGGCGATGCGCAGGGTTTCCAGCACGCCGGATTTCATGATCTTGAGGTTGATGATGTCGGCCGCCCCGGCCTCGATGACCCGCAGGGCGTCCCTGGCGCTGAAGACGGCCTCGTCGGCGGCAATCGGCACCGGGGTCCTGGCGCGCAGCCAGGCCATCCCGGCCAGATCCTCGCGCGCCACCGGTTGCTCGAACAGGCGGATGCGGCAGCCGGTGGCGCTGGCCGCGGCGATGAAATCCAGCGCCTGCTCGCGGTTGTAGCCCTGGTTGGCATCGAAGATGAATGCGACGTCGGGATGCCGGCTGGCCAGTTCCTGGACCAGGGCGATCTCTGCCGCAGGATCGCGGCCGACCTTCAGCTTGAGCGTGTCGAAGCCGCGCGACCGCCATTGCGCCGCCAGTTCGAGGATGCGCCCCGCGTCGAGGATCGGCAGGGTGACATCGGTGCGTGCCGGCTGTGCCCGCGCTCCGCCCCAGAAGGCCCACAGCGGCAGGCCCAGGGCGCGACAGAAGGCATCCAGCATGGCCGTTTCCAGGCCGCAGCGGGCGGCAGGTTGCTCCGGCGTGGCACAGGCGAGCGAGGCGCTCAGCGCGCGGTAGTGCGTCACCGGCTGGCCCAGCAGCGTCTCGCGCAGATGTTGCGCGGCTCCGAGACTGCCGGTGCGGGTTTCGCCGGTCAGGGCGGTGAAGGGGGCCATTTCCCCGTAGCCGCGGACGCCGTTGGCGAGCGTCACGCGGACATAGGCGCTTTCGGCGATCGTCAGGGTGCCCCTGGCAATGGCGAAGGGGTCGGTCAGCGGAATGTCGACCGGCCAGGCGTCGATGCGGGTGATGGCGAGGGCGCCGGGCTGCATGACGGAACGGGTCAGCTGGGGCTTTCTGAGGCCGGCATCCGCCCCCAGCCGGCGAAGGCCCGGTGGTCCAGCCGGCGGATGGCCAGCGCCGCCAGGATGAACAGGGCGATCAGGTATAGCCCGAACACCTCGAAGCCGGCAGCGATGCCGAGTTCCCGGGTCAGCCAGGCCGCCAGCAGGGGGGCGGTGCTGCCGAAGACTGGCGAGGCGATGTTCACGGCCACGCTGACGCCACTGTAGCGGACCTCGGTCCCGAACAGCCCGGCCACCGCCGCGAAGGCGGCGCTGGTGTAGAGCCCGAGCAGGGCGGCGAAGGCGAAATAGGCCGGCAGCACCGGCGCCAGCCCGTGGCTGCCCGACAGCCAGCCCGTCAGCGGGTAGACGGTGGCCAGCAGCAGGCTGGCACCCACCGCCAGCACCGGCCGGTAGCCCCGGCGATCGGCCAGCCAGCCGCCGGCCAGTGTCATGGCGAGCGACAGCAGCAGTCCCCCGGACGTGATCATCAGTGCCTGCCGGGCCGTCAGGTGCAGCTCGGCCATCATGAAGCTGTTGAAGTACACGAAGGCGAAGAAGAAACCGCAGGTCATGGGCGTCACCACGGCGACGCCGAGCAGGATCGCACGCCGATGGTGGGCCAGTACCGCGCGGATGGGATTGCGCAGCAGCCGGTCCTCGCTGCGCGCCAGTTCGTAAAGCGCGCTCTCCGGCATGTGGCGGCGGATGGCCAGGCCGATGCCGGCTGCCAGCAGGCCCAGCAGGAAGGGCACGCGCCAGCCCCAGTCGTTGAACTGTGTTTCCGTCAGCAAGGCCGAGATGGCGCTGGAAATGGCGGTACCGAGCAGCAGCCCGGTGCAGGTGCTGGCCTGGATCAGTCCGGAAGCCAGGCCGATGCGGCGTTCGGGCGTATGCTCCATCACATAGGTGATTGCTCCGCCCATCTCGCCGCCCAGCGACAGTCCCTGGAACAGTCGTAGCAGCACCAGCACCAGGGTGGCGGTGTAGCCGATCTGGTCATAGCCGGGCAGCAGACCGATGCCGGCGGTGGGAATGGCCATGCCCAGCATCGACAGCGACAGGGCCCTGCGGCGTCCATGGCGGTCGCCGATGGCGCTGAACAGCATGGCGCCGAGGGGCCGCATGAAGAAGCTCACGCTGAAAACGGCAAAGGCCGCCAGCATGGCGAGTCCCGCTTCCTCCCTGGGAAAGAAGGTCTGGCCGATGAATAGGGAGAAATGGCCGTAGAGGGCGAAGTCGTACCACTCCAGCATGTTGCCGAGAATCCCGGCGATGATGGCCTTGCGGGTGAGGGAAGTCATGGCTTGGACGGCGTTCCGGGAGGTCGGCGGAGGGGCGGGGTTTGCTGGAGGCGAGATTGTGCCCGAAAAACCGGCATGGGATGATGCCCGTCCGGGCCGCATCACGAGCAGATCAGAATCTTATGGTGGATATCGACGACATCATGCAGCGCGCGGTGACGGCCGCCGCCGTGTTCAGCCAGTACGACCAGGCCGAGACCGATCGTATCGTCGAGGCCGTCTACCGCGCCGCCTTCGCTGCCCGCGTGCGCCTGGCCCGCCAGGCGCACGAGGAGACGGGCATCGGCCGCTGGGAGGACAAGGTCATCAAGAATGTGGTGGCCACCCAGTTCGTCTACGAGGACATCCGCGATCTCCGGACCGTGGGCATCGTCCATGAGGATGCCCAGGCCGGCATCATCGAGATTGCCCAGCCGGTGGGGCCCATCTTGGCCGTCATCCCGGCCACCAATCCCACCTCGACCGTATTCTTCAAGGTGCTCAGCGCGCTCAAGACCCGCAACCCGGTCATCGTCAGCCCGTCCCGCCGGGCTCGCGGCTGTTCCGTCGAGGCGGCGCGCATCTGCTACGAGGCGGCGCTCGCGGCCGGCGCCCCGGAGGACTGCGTGCAGTGGCTGGAGGAAGTGTCGCGGGTCCAGACCCAGGCACTGATGGCGCATCCGCAGCTGGCCATGATTCTCGCCACCGGCGCCACCAGCCTGGTGCATACGGCCTACAGTTCCGGCACCCCGACCCTGGGCGTCGGGCCCGGCAACGTGCCGGTCTATGTCGATGCCAGTGCCGACGTGGCGTTTGCCGTGCGGGAAATTTGCGCCTCCAAGCTGTTCGACTACGGCACCATCTGCGCCAGCGAGCAGGCCATCGTCGCCGACCGCGCCATCGCCGACGAGCTGATGGAGGCCTTCCGCCAGCAGGGCGCCTATTTCCTCGACAACCGCGAGGCGAAGCGGCTGGAGCCGGTCGTCCTCGACGAAAGCGGCCACATGGCGGGCGATATCGTCGGTCGTCCGGCCGAGGAAATCGCCCGCAAGGCCGGCATCCCCGTGCCGTCGGGCACCACCCTGCTGATCGCCACCCTGGAGGGGGTCGGCGACGACTATCCGCTGTCGCGCGAGATCCTGGCGCCGGTGCTGGCCTTCTACATCGCCGAGGATTTCGCCGCCGGCGTGGAGACCTGCATCGATCTCAATTTCTACGGCGGCATCGGCCATACCGTCAGCCTGTTCTGCAACGACGAGGCGCGCATCCGCGAGTTTTCGGTACTGATGAATGCCGGCCGGATCGTCGTCAACATGCCTTCGGCGCTGGGAGCGGTCGGCCATCTCTACAACCGCATTCCGCCCTCGCTGACTCTGGGCTGCGGCACCGGCGGCAAGAACATCACCACCGACAACGTCACCGCCCGCCACCTGATCAATGTGCAGCGCATCACCCGGCGCCGCGAGAACACGGTTTTCCAGCGCTTCGACAAGGCCCTCTACCTGGACGAGAGCCTCGATGCCGACGCCATCCATGCCCGGTACCACCGCAATGTCTGACTACAAGAACGCCCCGCCCGATATCCTGGACCAGGACAATAGCCTGCTCGTCCGCTTTCATGGCCGCATGGATGGCCTGCATACCGGCGCATTCAGCGAGGCGGTGCTGAGCCGCATCCGGGCCGCTGCCGGGCCCGTGGTGTTCGATCTTGCCGAGGTCGGCTTCTTGTCCTCGGTATTCCTGAGTCTTTGCATCACGGCGGCCAAGACCCTCGGTCCCGAGCGCTTGCAGCTCGTCAACGTCAGCCCGGAACTGCGGAAGGTGCTGAAGATCGCCGGTCTTGATGCGGGGCTGGTGACCCTGACGCCGCATTGAGTGACGGGCGCCGCTCGCCCGGGCGGGGCTCAGCGGTTGCCGGTTTCCGGCTTGGGTTCGCGCAGGAGCAGGTTGGTCACCGCTTCCGCCGGCGGCAATCCCTCGTAGAGGATGCGGTAGACCTGTTCGGTGATGGGCATGTCGATGCCGTGCCGGCGGGCCAGGTCGTGGACGATGCGCGCCGTCGGGATGCCTTCGATTTCCTGGCCGATCGCCCGGGCCACGGTGTCCGGCGTCTCGCCGCGGCCGAGCCCGATGCCGAAGCGGCGGTTGCGCGACTGGTTGTCGGTGCAGGTGAGGATGAGATCGCCGACGCCGGACAGCCCCATCAGGGTGTCGGGCCGGCCACCCAGCGTGGTGCCGAGCCGCATCATCTCGGCCAGACCGCGGGTGATCAGCGCGGCGCGCGCGTTGGCGCCGTATCCGAGGCCGTCGGCGACCCCGGCGGCGATGGCCAGCACGTTCTTGATGGCGCCACCCAGCTCGACGCCGACCATGTCGGAGCTGCTGTAGGCGCGAAAGCGCGGATTGTGCAGCAGCCCCACCAGTTCGGCGGCGAAGTCCGGCACCGCCGAGGCAACGGTGATGGCGGTGGGCTGTCCCTCGGCCACCTCGCCGGCGAAGGTCGGACCTGACAGGACGGCCGCGGGCATGTCCTCGCCGAGGACCTCGGCCACCACGCGGTGCAGCGGCAGTCCGCTTTCCAGTTCCAGGCCCTTGGTGGCCCAGGCGATCCGGGCATGCCGGCGGCAATGAGGCCGCAGCGCCTCCAGCTGCTCGCGGAAGGCATGGCTGGGCACGGCGACCAGCAGCACGCTGGCGGCGTCGACCGCCTCGGCCAGGTCGGCCGTGGTCGTCAGATTGGCGGGGAAGGGCGCCTGCGGCAGATAGCGGATGTTGCGCCGCTCGCGCGCCAGCGCCGCCATGTGCCCGGCGCGATGGCCCCACAGCTGCACCGGATGGCCATTGCGCGCCAGCACCAGCGCCAGTGCCGTGCCCCAGGAGCCGGCACCCAGCACCGCGATTCGGGTCATGTCGCGTCGAATGTCGTCATGTCGGGGCGGCGGATGCCGGCAAGTCGGCGAAGCGCCGATCTGCTCAGTGGCTGGTGACGGACTGGCCGCCGCCCTGCTGCATCTGTTGCAGGTGCTGGGCGTAGAGGGCGTCGAAGTTGACCGGGGCAAGCAGCATGGGCGGGAAGCCGCCCTTGGCGACCAGATCGGAAACCACCTCGCGGGCATAGGGGAACAGCAGGTTGGGGCAATAGCTGCCGAGCAGATGGCCCATTTCCTCGTTCTGGAAGCCGCTGGCATTGAAGATGCCGGCCTGGGTGATCTCGACCAGGTAGGCGGTCTTCTGTTCCAGCTTGACGGTCAGGGTGATGGTCAGGCCCACCTCGTAGACGCCGTCCTGGATCTGCTGCGCGCTGCTGGCGAGGTTGAACTCGACCTGCGGCTCCCAGGTCTGGGTGAAGACCTGCGGCGAATTCGGCGTTTCGAAGGAGATGTCCTTGACGTAGATCTTCTGGATGCTGAACTGGCGTTCGGCTTGATTGCTGGTGTTTTCTTCGGCCATGGCTAGGGTGTCAGGGTTGAGTGCGAAAAGGGGAGCGGACCCCGTCGCGGGCGGGGTGGCTGACGGGATTGCGGACAGTCGTGCGTGCGGTGGCGGCCGCGATCAGCCGCGCTTCTTGGAAACGGGCAGGCTCTGGTCCTTCCAGGCGAACATACCGCCCTTCATTTCATAGACCTTGGTGAAGCCGAGCTTGGTCAGCTGCTTGCCGGCGGCCAGGGAACGGGTGCCCGACTGGCAGGTGACGATCAGCGGGTGTTCCCGGTGCGGCGCCAGTTCGGCGGCGCGCTCGCCGAGCTTGGCCAGAGGGATGTTGCGGGCGCCCTCGATATGGCCCTCGGCGAATTCGTTGGGTTCGCGCACGTCGATCACCACGGTCTCGTCCTGGTTCATCAGCAGCACGGCTTCGTTCGGCGTCACGCTCTGATGCTTGCGGAAGGCGGAATCGATGAGGTCCTGGACAAGCAGGAGGGTGACGATGAACAGACCGCTGGTCATGACCCAGTGGTTGCCGATGAATTCCAGTAGCTGCTCGGGAGTGATGTTCATGCTTTATTCGGAGTCGGTGTTGCTGTGGGGGTTGCCGTCGGCGCAGAAGACTTCGCGCATCATCTGGATGAGCTTGAGGGTGCGCTTGTCGTCGATGAAGTAGTACACGCGGTTGGCCTCCTTGCGGCAACCCAGGATGCCCTTCGACCGCATGATGGCCAGATGCTGCGAGATGTTGCTCTGCGTCGTGCCGCAGATGTCGACGATGTCCTGCACGTTGACGCTTTCATCGCCCAGGATGCAGAGAATCTTCAGCCGCAGCGGGTGGGCCATGGCCTTGATGGACAGCGCGGCGCGGGTGATGTCCTCGTCCCGGCTGATGAGTTCTTCCTTCATGTTACGGTCTGTTGACTCCGGCGTTGTGGCTCCAGTTCGCATCGGTCCGATGGGCCACCGGGCACGACGCGTGAAGGAAAAACGGCTAAAATCCCGGCCAGCGGCGCCGGGTGGCGCCGATTCCCATTCCAGATCGACCATCCTGGTTCGATCCGTGATCAGCCGGAGATTATACGTTGAACTCGCCTCGCCCTAAACCCGTCGTGCTCATTATCCTGGATGGATTCGGCTACAACGAGTCCGATCAATACAACGCCATCGCGGCCGCCAACACGCCGACCTGGACGCAGCTCTGGAACGACTGTCCCCATACGCTGCTGCACTGCGCCGGCGAGACTGTCGGCCTGCCGGACGACCAGATGGGCAATTCCGAGGTCGGGCATCTTCACCTGGGCGCCGGCCGTCTCATCAACCAGGACTTCACCGCCGTCAACAAGGCCATCCGCGACGGTTCCTTCTTCGACAATCCGGCACTGTCGGCGGCGGCCGAGAAGGCCAGGGAAACGGGCAAGGCCCTGCACATCTTCGGCCTGCTGTCGCCGGGTGGCGTGCACAGCCACGACTTCCAGATCCAGGCCATGGCCGAGCTGGCCGTCCGCAAGGGCGTGGAGAAGGTCTACATGCACGCCTTCCTCGACGGTCGCGATACGCCGCCGCAAAGCGCGGCCGGTTCCATCCGGGCCCTGGAGGCCAAGTTCGCCGAGTTGGGCCGGGGGCGCATCGCCTCGCTGGCCGGCCGTTTCTATGCGATGGACCGGGACAATCGCTGGGAACGCGTCGAGAAGGCCTACCAGCTGATCGCCGAGGGCCAGGGCGAGTTCACCGCTCCGACCGCGATGGCGGGTCTGGAAATGGCCTACGCCCGCGGCGAAACCGATGAATTTGTCCAGACCACCGCCATCGTCCCGGCCGGGGAACAGCCCGTTCACCTCGAGGACGGCGATGTGGTGGTGTTCATGAACTTCCGTGCCGATCGCGCCCGCGAGATCACCAAGGCGATCAACGACGCCGATTTCGGCGGCTTTCCGCGCCGGGTCGTGCGCAAACTGGGCGCCTATGTCACCCTGACCGAATACCATCAGGACTTCACCTATCCGGTCGCGTTTCCGCCGCTGTCCATCACCCATACGCTGGGCCAGGTGCTGGCCGAGCAGGGGCTTACCCAGCTCCGCCTGGCAGAAACCGAGAAGTATGCCCACGTGACCTTCTTCTTCAATGGCGGCAAGGATGAACCCTTCCCGGGCGAGTCCCGGATACTCATCCCGTCGCCGAAGGTCAAGACCTACGACCTGCAGCCGGAAATGAGCGCGCCGGAAGTCACGGACGAGCTGGTCAAGGCCATCGAGGGTGGTCAGTTCGACGTCATCATCTGCAACTATGCCAACGGCGACATGGTCGGGCATACCGGCATCATGTCGGCCGCCGTCAAGGCGGTCGAGGTTCTGGACGCTTCGCTCGCACGGGTTGTGGCGGCGCTCGACAAGGTGGGCGGCGAGCTCCTGATCACCGCCGACCATGGCAATGTCGAGCAGATGGTCGACCCGGAAACCGGTGTCGCCCTGACCCAGCACACTACCTTCCCGGTGCCCCTGGTCTACAAGGGGCGTCCTAGCCGCACCCTGGCCGAGGACGGCAACCTGGCGGATATCGCGCCGACGCTGCTGGATATGCTGGGGGTCGCCAAGCCGACCGAGATGACGGGGCGGTCGCTGCTGCACTGAGCCACTCGCACCATGGCCGCCAATCCTCCCGCTCGCAGGCGCGCGGGCCGCACCTGACACGGTTCAGCTTGTCTCCGATCGGGCGGGCGGTTTTCCTCCGGTCCCTGGCGATGCTGCTGGCCAGCCGGGCCGGCGTGCTGGAGGCGATGGTCGAACCTGTGACCGAGCCGTTGGCGAATATCCAGCAGCGCATCGAGAGCACGCGCCAGACGCGCGATGCGCTGCAATCGGTCCGGGACCGGCTCGATCAGCAGCTGGCCGATATCGAGCGCCGCCAGGGCGAGCTGAGCCGTGAAATCGCCGAGCTGGAAGCCCAGCTGCGTGCCAGGGAGCAGCGCATTGCCGGACTGAAGCGGCAGCGCAAGCAGCTGGATGCGGAGATCCGGCGCCAGCAGCGTCTCCTGGCCGGACAGATGCGCAGCGCCTACGCGATCGGCCACAAGGACTGGATGAAACTCCTCCTCAATCAGGAGGAGCCGTCGCGCCTGGCGCGTGTGCTAGCCTATTACGGCTATCTGAACCAGTCCCGATCGGCCCTGATTCAGACCTGGCGGGAAGACCACATCCGTCTGGGCGACCTTGAGTCGGAGCTGAACGGGGAGATGATGCTGGGGCGCGAGACCCGGCGGCACGTTCAGCACGAGCGGGCCGACCTGCAGGCGGCGACCCAGGCAAGACGGCAACTGCTGGCCAGCTGGGACCGCGAGCTGAGCAGCCAGGCGGCCCGTCTGGCGCAACTCCGCGAGGACGAGCGGCGTCTGGCGGAACTGGTGAAGTCCGTCGGCGCGGAGTCTCCGCCGGCCGAGGCTCCGGATGCCAGGTCGCCGTCCGTTCAGGACAAACCACGCAAGGCGCGTTGTCCGCCGGCCGGTGCGCTGCTGGCGGCGTTCGGCAGCCCGCGGCTGAGCGGGCGCTGGGATGGCTTGCTGATCGCCGGCAGGGAAGGTGCGCCAGTCCGTTCGGTTGCCGGTGGCCAGGTCGCCTTCGCCGACTGGTTTCGAGGCTACGGCCTGCTGCTGATCCTCGATCATGGCGATGGCGTCATGAGCCTTTATGCCTTCAACCAGACTCTCTACAAGCGCCAGGGCGACGCGGTGACGGCAGGCGAGGTGGTCGCGGCCGTCGGCTCCAGCGGCGGCCGCGACAAGCCCGGGCTCTACTTCGGTATCCGGCGGAACGGACAGCCCGTCGACCCCGTGTCCTGGTGTGCCGGACGTGCCTGAGCGCCGGTGAACCCGTTTAACCCTTTCACGAGATTTCTCTATGTTGCGACCGAACCCCCTCTTGACTCTGATCGGCGCGCCGGTACTGGGCCTGACCCTGGGCGTGACGGGCATGGCGCTGGCCGAGAAGCCCGAACCGCCGGCCAACGCCACCCTGGAGGGCAAGACCGACGATCAGGCCCAGATACCGTTCGAGGGACTCAAGACCTTCTCCGAGGTGTATGGCCGGATCAAGCAGGACTATGTCGAGCCGGTCAAGGACGACAAGCTGCTGGAGGACGCGATTCGCGGCATGCTCACCGGACTGGATCCGCATTCGGCCTACCTCGACAAGGAACAGTACGACGAACTGAAGGTGGGCACCACCGGCCAGTTCGGCGGGCTGGGCATCGAGGTCGGCATGGAGAACGGTTTCGTCAAGGTCATCGCCCCGATCGACGACACCCCCGCGCAGAAGGCCGGGGTCAAGGCGGGCGATCTCATCATCCGCCTCGACGAGAAGCCGGTGAAGGGCCTGAGCCTCAACGACGCGGTCAAGATCATGCGCGGTGAGCCCGGCAGTCCCATCGTGCTGACCATCGTCCGCGAGGGCGCGGAACAGCCGATCAAGATCAAGCTGGTGCGCGACATCATCAAGGTCAAGAGCGTCAAGAGCCGCCTGCTGGAAGAGGGCTACGGCTATGTGCGGCTGTCCAGCTTCCAGGCCAAGACCGGCGAGAGCATGATCGAAGCCATCGACGAGCTGAAGAAGAAGGGCAAGCTCAAGGGGCTGGTCATCGATCTGCGCAACAATCCGGGCGGTGTCCTCAATGCCGCCGTCACGGTCAGCGATGCCTTCCTCGACGACGGCCTGATCGTCTACACCGATGGTCGTGTCGAGGACGCCAAGATGAAGTTCAGCGCCTCCTCCGGCGACCTGCTCGAGGGCGCGCCCATCGTCGTGCTGATCAATGCCGGTTCAGCCTCGGCCTCGGAGATCGTCGCCGGCGCCCTGCAGGATCACAAGCGCGCCATCATCATGGGCGAGAAGACTTTCGGCAAGGGGTCGGTGCAGACCATCCTGCCGACCAGCAACGGCGGCGCGGTCAAGCTGACGACGGCGCGCTACTACACACCCTCCGGCCGGTCGATCCAGGCCGAGGGCATCACCCCGGACGTGCCGATTTCCCGCGTCAAGCTGGAAGCCGCGCAGCAATCCGAGTTCGGTCCGCTCAAGGAGTCCGACCTGGCTAACCACCTGGAGAACCCCAAGGTTGGCCAGAAGCCGGCAACGCCGCCGCCGGCCGCCACCGAACCGGCCAAGGAGCCGCTGCTGCAGAAGGCTCCGGAGAAGACGCCGGAAGAGCAGGAGGAGGCGCTGGCCCTGCAGGACTACCCGCTCAACGAGGCGCTCAACCTGCTCAAGGGCATCAACATCATGCGCAAGGGCGAGGTCAAGAAGAAATAGCCGCCGGGGCCGCCCGCGCGCGAGCCTGCCGGCGAGGCGCCATGCCGCGGTGGCGCACGGGAACCGGCTACACCCGGTCATCGTCTCCCCGACGGTTCCTCGCGGATGGCTGTCGCCACGCGGGTGGCGGCCGGACCTCGAGCCCGGCAGCAGGGTAAATCGCCGGCGCGCACGGTTGGCGGGCCGTACCCGCTACCCCCCCCCGCGTTCAGCCGGATCGCGGCTCGTCCACGCCCGGGGGCCGGGGATCCGTTGCCGGGGATGCGGCAGATGCCGCCTGGTGTCCGATCACACCCCTTGGGGGGTGTCGACGGGTACCGTGAACCAGAAGAGGCTGCCGTGCCCCTCCCGGCTTCTCGCGCCCAGCTTGCCACCCATCAGCTCCACCAGCTGTTTGCTGATGGCGAGACCCAGCCCGGTGCCGCCGAAACGGCGGGTGAGGCTGGCATCGCCCTGGCTGAAGGGCTGGAAGATCTTCGCCAGTACCCCGGGCTTCATGCCGATACCGGTATCGCGAACCTCGAAGCGCAGTCGCCCGCTTGCGGAATCCCGCGGCCGATACCGTACGGTCAGGAGGATCTGGCCCTGCTCGGTGAACTTGATGGCGTTGCCCAGCAGGTTGATGAGCACCTGTTCCAGCCGGTCGGGATAACCCAGCAGGGTTGGCGGCGCGGCGGCCGGTCCCTCGATCTGCAGGGACAGCCTCTTGGTCTCGGCCATGTGGCGGAGCAGGCGATCGACCCGGCGCACCAAGACCGGCAGCAGGAAGGCCTGCCGATCCAGGCGCAAGCGACCGGCCTCGATAGTGGACAGGTCGAGCACATCGTTGATGATGCCCAGGAGGTGATCGCCGGCCTCGCGGATCAGGCCGACCGTCTCGCGCTGCTCCGCCGGGATGCGGTCCTGCTCCAGCACCTGGGCGAAGCCCAGGATCGCGTTCAGGGGCGTCCGCAGCTCATGGCTCATGTGGGCCAGGAACTGGCTCTTGGCGGCACTGGCGGCGGCCAGCTGGGCGGTACGCTGCTTGACCATTCTCTCCAGATTCTCGCTCAACTCGCGATAGCGCCGCTCGCTTTCCTGCAAGGCGAGTTCCAACTCCTTGCGGCGGGTGATGTCGAGATGCGTGCCCGACATGCGTAGCGGCTTGCCGTCCTCGCGCCATTCGACCACCCGCCCGCGGTCTAGGACCCAGACCCAGTCGCCGCTGCGGTGCCGCATGCGGAATTCGCACTCGTAGAATTCCAGCTCACGGGCAAAGTGGCGCTTGAGCTGGGCCAGCGCCTGGTCTAGGTCGTCCGGATGCACCAGGTCGGTCCAGGCGCGGATGGTCAGGGGTTCCAGCTCCTTCAGCGTCAGTCCCAGGATTTCGGCCCAGCGCTCGTTGAACGCGACTTCGTCGGTGACGACATTCCAGTCCCAGGTGCCGACATGGGTGCCCCAGATGATATCGGCCAGGCGCTGCCGCTGGCATTGCGCGGCATACTCGCTGTCCTGCAGGGCCTGGGTCCGTTCCGCCACCAGGCGTTCCAGGTTGTGGCGGTGGTGTTCCAGCTCCAGCTCCGCCGTTTTCCGTGCGGTGATGTCCATGATGGTGCCGATGAGCCGCGCGGGAGTGCCATCCTGATATTCGATGCTGCCCCAGGCGTCCACCCAGCGGATCTGTCCACCGCCGGGACGAACGATCCGGTACTGATCCTTGAGGAATTTGCCGATCTGCACCACCAGCCGGAAATGCGCCATGGCCCGCGGCCTGTCCTCTGGATGGATCAGACTGCTCCACGCTTCGGCAGTCCTTGCGAACCGCGGGCCGATGCCGAGGATGCCGTCCACACCGACGAACTGGTCCAGCGGCCGAGGCGCAGATCGGCCTCGTAATAGCCGATGTGGGCATTGCGCTGGGCAACCTCCAGCAGGTGTGTGCGGTGCCTCAGTTCGGCCTCCTGGCGGCGCCGGCGGGACACATCGCGCGTGGCCCCGATCAGCTGCATGGCCCGGCCTGCGGCATCGCGGACGATCGTGCACTGGTCCTCGACCTCGGTGTAGCGCCCATCCTTGCGGCGCAGACGATAGGCGCAGGTCCATCGGCATTGCGCGGAATCGAGCGTGCGGCGGATGCTGGCCATGACACGCCTGCGGTCATCGGGATGAATCCGCTCCCGCCAGGCCGCCACGCCTCTGCCCAGTTCTTCCGCGGCATAGCCGAACAGTGACTCGAACGCGGCATACCAGCTCACCCGGTCGCGGGCAACGTCATATACCCAGGTGGTGTCGAACGTGTTGCCGATGACCAGCCGGAAACGCGCCTCGCTGTCCCGCAGGCGGCGGTGCAGGCGGTAGACGTGGAGAGCGGCGCCGCTGATCAGCGCCAGGCTGGCCAGCGCGGCGGCGAGGTAGGCATGCGGCCACTGGCGCCCTTGTGTCCAGCCGGTGTCCTCGAACAGGAACCGGTCCAGCGTGAAATCTGCCGGCAGCATGCCCAGCTCGGCATAGGCATCGGCGATGTGGCGCCAGCGCTCGCGGTTCATGTAGCCCAGCGGCACCAGCGGATGCTGGACCAGCGGCGCGATATGCCGGGCCTCGAATTCGAGCGCCTCGGGGCTGGCCTGCGGCGCATAGCGTTCGCGGATCAGCCGGATGGTGTCGTCGATGTGCTCCAGGGCGTACCGCCAGCCTTTCAGGCTGGCTTCGCGAAACGCCAGTGCCCGCTGCGGGTGCTGCCGGATTTCCCGCTCGGTGGTGAAGAGGTTGTCGCCGTAGAAGTCGATTCCGGCGGCGCGCGGACTGTATAGCTGATAGGCAAAGGACGCCCAGCCGAGCAGGAACGGAGCGATGGTGACATAGGCCGCCATCGCGTCCGTCTTGCCGGCGATCAGGTCCTGCAGCTGGAAACTATGCTCCAGACGCGTGAACTGCCTTTCCGTCAGCCCTTCGCGGCGCAGGTAGGCGAGCAGTTCCTCGGCGCCAGGCTCCATCATGATGCGTTTGCCCAGCAAATCGTGAACGCTCTGCGCGTAGCCACGGTCGGGCACTATCAGAACGTAGGGAGAGTGCTGGAAGATGGCGGCCAGGGCGACCACTGGTTGCCCCGCCTGCCGGGCCAGCAGCAGGCTGCTGGAGCTGGTTCCGTAGTCGGCCCGGCCCGCGACGACTTCCTGGATGGCATCGAGCCCGGGGCTGGCCTCGCGGATGGTCACGTCAAGCCCGGCCTCACGGTAATAGCCTTGTTCCCGGGCGGTGTAATAGCCGGCGAACTGGAACGCGTGCTTCCACTTGAGCTGCAGGGTTACCGGTTCGTTCGCGCTGGCCTGGCTCGAGCCGCCTGCCGCCATGACGGCAGCAGTCAGAATCCAGTTCCACAGGCATTTCCCGCGGCTCTGGCGGAGGTTTTTCATTGGCATGCAGGCGATCTTTTCACCACGAAGGATCGAGGGGTATCCCGGGCGGCTTCCCAAAATGGTTATATTTATAAGTTCGACTATAGACCGTTTGCCCGGACGCGCATCGCCATGGCTCATGAGACCTGCTAGGACTGCCGGATATCCGGATTGTTCGAGCCGCCGTGAATCGGCGGCTCCCGATAAACATCACCCGCGAGAGGCCTGAAGCCCATGGAATCGTTTCAGTGGACCCGTCAGTTCGAAACGGGTATCGGCGACATCGACGAGCAGCACCTGCGGCTGGTCGAGCTCATCAACGCTTTCGGCGATCACCTCACGGGGTCGGCGGATCTCGATCTGGCGGAGCTCGAAACGGTATTCGCCGAGTTGGCCGCCTATGCCGATTACCACTTCAAGGCCGAGGAGGCGATGATGGCCGAGAGCCGGCTGGACGAACGTTTCCAGACGCTGCACGTGCAGCAACACGCCGACTTTCTCGACGAAGTTCAGCGACTGCGGCAGAACATGCTGAAAGGTGATCCGGAGGGGGCGCAGCGCCTGCTGATGTACCTGATTCACTGGCTGGCCTATCACATTCTCGGGACCGACAGATCCATGGCCAGCCAGCTGATGGCAGTACACGGGGGCATGTCGCCCGAGCGGGCCTATCTGGACAACACCCGCCGTACGGCGGATGGGGCGATGGATTTGCTGCTGGGCGCCCTGAACGGCCTGTTTCACGAGGTTTCCGAACGCAACCGCGAGCTGGTGCAGCTCAACGCGTCGCTGGAACGCAAGGTCGCCGAGCGCACGCAGGCGCTGCAGGAAGCCAATCGCCAGCTGGAGCAGCTGGCCAATACCGACGCCCTGACCGGCCTACCCAACCGGCGTCAGGCGCTTTACCGGCTGGCCCGCGCCTGGCGGGCAGCCGAGCAGTCGGATGCGCCGCTGGCCTGCCTGATGCTGGATGCCGACGGTTTCAAGCAGGCCAACGACACCCATGGCCATGATGCCGGCGACGAGGTGATACGGCAGCTGGGCTGGCTGCTGCGTGACAGTCTGCGCACCGACGATTTCGTCGGCCGCATGGGGGGCGACGAGTTTCTGGTCATCCTGCCCGATACCCCGCTGGCAGGTGCCCTCCTCATCGCCGAACAGCTGCGCGAGGCGGGGACACGGTTGCGGGTGCCCCTCGGGACCGCCGAATGGCGCGGCAGCCTCAGCATCGGCGTCGCCGTGCGTGCGCCCGGCATGCCGGGTTACGAGGCGCTCATCAAGGCTGCCGACAACGGGCTCTACGCCGCCAAGCGCCAGGGCCGCAACCGTGTGGGGCAGGCACCCGGGCCTTAGGCTTGGGCATGCGTGCTACCATCCCGACCCACGCCTTATCCCCAATGCCTGCCATGCCTTCATCGCTGGAATCGGCTTTGAATGAGGCTCTCGAAGAGGGCCAGTTCGTGTACTACTACCAGCCGAAAGTGTGCCTGCAGGATGGCCGCCTGTCCGGCGTCGAGGCACTGCTGCGCTGGATGAAGCCTTGCGGGACCATGGTCCAGCCGGCCGATTTCCTGCCGGAAGCCGAATCCAGCGGTTTCATCCGGGAAATTTCCAAGGGCATGCTGGACCGGCTGCTGGTCGATTTCGTGCTCATTCACGAGTTGCATCCCACCTTGGTGCTCTCGTTCAACCTGACCGCCCAGGACTTCGATTCCAGCGAGATCGTGGATCGTCTGCGACGGTCCATCGGCAGTCTGTGCATCGATCCCCGCTACCTGCAGGTCGAACTGACGGAGACCTCGCTGATCCACAGCTCGCCGGTCGTGCGCGAGAACATCCACGCCCTGGTGGAAATGGGCATCGCGCTGGCGATGGACGACTTCGGCACCGGCTATTCCACCATCGACGTACTCAGCCAGTGGCCGTTCAGCGTGGTCAAGATCCACCAGGGCCTGGTCGAGCGGGTACTGGCGTGCAGCAAGAGCATGGCGATCGTCAAGTCCTGCATCTACATGGCGCACCAGCTTGGCGTGAAGGTGGTTGCCGAGGGCATCGAGAGTGCCGAAGTCTATGATTTCCTGCTGCATGCCGGCTGCACCGAGGGACAGGGCTACTGGATGGGGCGCCCGATGCCGCTCGATCAGCTGGTCGAATACCTCAAGCAGGACCATCACTGGGCCGGCAGCCCCATCGGCTTCATCCACATGGCGCAGATGGATCACCTGTGCTGGCGGCGCAACTTCATCGAGTGGGTGATCGCCCGGAATTTCGGCCGCGATCCACCGTCGATGGGCGAATGGCTGCATGTCTCGATCACGGAGGGCGAGTGCGATCTCGATCGCTGGTATCGCGAGCAGGGCCGCGTCTTTCGCGGCATGGCCGCCTACGACGCGCTGGACAGGCCGCACCGCCTGTTTCATGCCGTCTGCCGGGAGATCGTCGAGGCGGTCGACAAGGGGGCCAATCTGGCCGAGATCGTCGACCGGCTGCGGCACATGATGCAGTGGTCCGGCGAGGTTCTGACCCGCCTGCAGGAACTGGAACTGGAAGCCTTGCTGGCGCGCAGCCAGTCGGCGATCGGCCAGGCACCATCCGACTTACCGCCGCCGGTCTAGGACCGGTCACCCGCGCTGTCGCTTTCCAGCGGCTGCAGGCGACGGCGCCAGGCCGACAGGCGCTGCAGCGCGATTTGCCGGATCAGCCGTGCCTGGCGATAAACCGCCGTGGCCCGGATGCGTTCGCGAGCCCAACCCAGCCAATAGGTCACGCTGCCATGCAGCCGGGCGAACCAGCGGAAGCTCAGCAACTTCTCCCGGGTCAGCGCAAACAGGTGCGAAAGCAGGAGCGTCCCGGCCAGTTTGGCCGCGACGAGCAGGGCGATACCCTGCACGACATGGCCGCGGGCCATGAGCCAGACGGCGACCAACTTGAACGGCGTCACCAGGAGGACCGGCAGCAGGAAGGTGGCCATTGCGACACGGGGACTGGCCGCCAGCAGCCAGCGGTCGAAGCTCAGCAGGTGCAGCCAGGCCGACAGACGGTAGCCCAGCGCCGTCAGCCATTCCCAGATCCATTCCTCGAGGATCAGCAGGAAGGCCAGCAGCGACAGGAGGAGTTTCTTCATCTTCAACGAGGAGTGGTTGTAGGCGGGATGAGGCATTCTCGGCCATCGCCGTCCCCGCGGCCCGCATGGCAACCGCGCCTGTCGCCGGAAGACCTCAGGCCGCCCCGACGTCCGCCACGTAGAGTCCATCCATGAAACCCTATCAAGGTCTGCCGATCGCCGAATGCGGCGAGCCGCTGGTGACGATTCCGCCGGCCCGGTTCCGGCTGGCCACGCCTCACCCCTACGTGGCGCTGGGCGCGCCGTATCATGGCAGCGCTCCCTGGCGGCTGCGGCTCGGCGTTCTCGAGGCGCTGACCCGGGCGCAGCGGCACTTGCAGCGGCTGCGCCCGGGATGGTGGCTCAGGCTGTTCGACGCCTATCGGCCGATTGCCGTGCAGGCCTTCATGGTCGAGCGGGAGTTCAGGCAGCTCGCCGGCGGGCGTATCCCCCGCGAGGTGCCGGCGGCGGAACGCGCCATCCTGCTGGAGCGCGCCTACCGCATCTGGGCGCCCCCCAGCCATGATCCCGCCACGCCGCCGCCGCACAGCACCGGTGCGGCGGTCGACCTCAGCCTGTGCGATGCCGAAGGACGCGAGATTCACATGGGATCGCCGATCGACGAGAACTCCGCGCGTTCCGAGCCGGACCACTTCATGGCGCTCGACCCCGTGGCGCATGCGCACCGCTGCCTGCTGTGCCGCGTGATGACGGACGCCGGCTTCCGCCGGCATCCGGGGGAATGGTGGCATTTCAGCCTCGGCGATCAGCTGTGGGCTTGGCAGATGCGCGAGGCGGGCGCGACCGGCCGCGTGGTGGCGCGCTACGGACGTGCCGACCTGCTGCACGATGCGGGGCCATGAGCGGGCATGCTTCGCGCCGGGCCGATGGCTGGTCTGCCTCGGGGTAGAATCAAGTTTTTGGTTCCGCATCGCCCATGAGCCTGAGAGCCCGACTGCTGTGGATGGTCCTGCCGTTTCTGGCCCTCGCCGTGCTGGTTCTGGCCGTCGGCATGAGCTGGTTCTCGCGCCAGACCGTGCTGCGCCAGGCAATGCAGGACGGTCAGCTGCTGAGCAGTGTGCTGGCCCGCAGCATCGAGGTCAGCCAGAGCACCCGGCAGGGCATGGAATTCATGATCGCCCGCGATCTCATGAGCTCGGCCGGCATCCTGGCGCACTTCGTCGCCGTTGCCGAGGCCTGCCAGCTGCCGGCCGCTGCCATCACCGAGCGGTTGCGGAGCATGGTGAGCCCCGACAACCTGTCGGAAATCTGGATCACCGACGCCCGTGGACATGCCTACCTGCATACCGTGCCGGACATCGACTTCCAGTTTTCCCCCGATCCCGCCCTCCAGCCGCAGGCATCGGCATTCTGGCCGCTGCTGTCGCCCGCGCCGCCACCTGCCGTCGTCCAGCAGCTCAAGCCGCGCGAGGTGGATGGCCAGCCCTTCAAGTATGTCGGCGTTCCGGGTGTCGATCAGCCGCGGATCGTGCAGGTGGGGCTGGACGGCCGCATGCTGGCCGGGATGCTGGATTCGCTGGGCGTGCAGGAACTGCTGGACCATATCGTGGAAGAGGGCGACATCCAGCGCGTATGGGTGGTGAACCGGCAGGCCGAGGTCGAGAACATGGCCATGCGCGGTGGCGCGGGACCGAAGCCGGCTCCAGCCAAGCCGGACCTGCGCCTGCTGAGGGACGTCATGGCCCAGGGCCGGGCCGGGAGCCGGCTGGACGAGGATTACATCGCCATCGCCGCGCCGCTGGCGCTGTTGCCGAATCTTGCCGACGGCGGGGGGGGACAGCGGCCGGACGCGAAAGCCCTACCGACCGGTGCCCTGCTGCTGCATGTTTCCATGGGCATGCTGGATCGCCTGCTGGTGCGCGAAGTCTGGGTCGCCATCGCAACGGCCGCCCTGGCCTTGCTGCTGGGCACCTGGCTGGCGGCGGCCTTCGCCCGGCGCATCGTCCGGCCGGTCGAGCTTGCCGCGGCTGCCGCCGAGAAGGTGTCGGCGGGCGACCTGACGGTGGAACTGGTGGCGCCGGGCCGGGACGAAAT
>NZ_BAAHXD010000029.1:0-42604 GCF_054657115.1 Methyloparacoccus murrellii
TTAACCAGCTGGTGATCGAGTTCGTGTCAGGCGTCTGCGTCGGCGACGGACGGGCGGATTACATTGCCATCGCCTCGACGCCGGATGGTGCGCCCAAGAAAAATCCCGATGCGGGGGACAATTTCAGCAACAATTACTTTTACTTCACGCCCAATCAATATATTGCGCCAGCGGGTAGCAACGGGGTTCAGATCTTGTCGCAAATCTCGAGGATATACCTGAGTCTTGGCGATGCCATTACGCTCGAACACGACTCGGCCACCAGCGGGGTTCAGCGTTGCGTCGTGGAACTGAACGGGCACTACGACCTTCGCTGAACACCCGGCGCATCCCACTCCGCCATGGCCCGCGAGCTGATCCGGCGAAGCTCTGGCATTCGGTATCACCGGCTTCCGCCACCACCGCGACGCCCGGGTTCATGGTGGCAGGTCCATCGTGCGGAAGGCACGCCCCCGCCGGTGAAGCGCCACGTTGACGCGGCTCCGCAAGGCTTACTCGTGCCCCTGAAAAACGGCGACAGCATCCCCAGGCCGCACCGGCGCGTGTTGCCCCAGGATCGGTAGGGGATGGGGGTGCCTGCGGAGACCGGCGAAGCGGCGTGGATGGGCTTGCCGCACCCCGGCGATACGGCCATTGCAGCGCTCGGGCCGGCCATGGGTCCTGAGTGGCTTGGCGATGCCAGGCGATGCGCCACCTGCCGCCCGGCACGGGCATGATCGAACGCGCGTGCGTCCGGGGGCCGTTGCTCGCGATGGTGGCAGCGATGGGCCCGGGCCGCGCCGGCGATACCGGTGCAGTCCAGGACATCCTGGGGCATCGCCCGCCGCCCGCGGGCGGCGCTGCTATGATCGACCGTCGAGTCACCGCCAGGTCAGACGGTGGCATTGCCCCACCAGGAGGTTTCCCATGAAGGCGTCCGAAGATTTTCGCTGGCATCATGCCGATGGCGCCGCCCTGCTGAGCGCGCTGAAGAGCGACCCGCGCACCGGCCTGCAGGCGCCGGAGGTTGTCCGGCGTCTGGCTGCGCAGGGGCCGAACCGGCTCACGCCGCGCCGGGGGCGGTCGCCGCTGATGCTGTTCCTGTCGCAGTTCCACCACCCCCTCATCTATATCCTGCTGGTTTCGGCCGCGGTCACCGGCCCGCTCAAGGGCTGGGTGGACGCGGGCGTCATCCTCGGGGTGGTGCTGGTCAACGCCGTCATCGGCTTCATCCAGGAAATGAACGCCCTGCGCGCCATCGCCGCGCTTGCCAACGTGCTGAACGTCAACGCCACCGTGCTGCGCGACGGCCTGCGGATGGTGGTCCCGGCCAGCGGGCTGGTACCCGGCGATATCGTCCATCTGCAATCCGGCGACAAGGTGCCGGCGGACCTGCGCCTGCTGGCGGTGCGCGAACTCCAGATCGACGAGTCGATGCTGACCGGCGAGTCGGTACCGGTGGAAAAGACCACCAGCCCCCTGCCCCCCGATACGCCGCTGGCCGACCGCACCAACCTGGCGTTTTCCTCCACCCTGGTCAGCTACGGCACCGGTACCGGCCTGGTGGTGGCAACCGGCGACCGCACCGAAATCGGCCGCATCAACCGGATGATCGCCGAGGCCAGGGAGCTGGAAACGCCGCTCACCCGCAAGATCGGCCAGTTCAGCTGGATACTCATGTGGTTCATCCTTGCCCTGGCCGGCATCGCCTTCGCGGTCGGTGGTTGGCGCGGCGAGAATCTCGTGGAAACCTTCGTGGCCTCGGTGGCGCTGGCCGTAGCGGCGATCCCCGAGGGCCTGCCGGTCGCGGTGACCATCACCCTGGCCATCGGCGTCGCGCGCATGGCCAGACGCAACGCCATCATCCGCAAGCTGCCGGCGGTGGAGACCCTGGGTGGCACCAGCATCATCTGCTCCGACAAGACCGGGACCCTGACGCAGAACCAGATGACGGTCCAGGCCATCCTCGCCGGCGGCCAGCGCTATGCGGTCAGCGGCGCCGGCTATGCCCCGGCGGGAGCGTTCCGGCGCGACGACCGACTGGTCGAGGCCGCCACCCAGCCGGCGCTGCTGGAAATCCTGCGCGCCGGGCTGCTGTGCAACGATGCCCGGCTGTATAGGGACGGCAACGCCTGGCTGATCGAGGGCGATCCTACCGAAGCGGCCCTGCTGGTATCCGCCCACAAGGGTGGACTGCACCGCGAACCGGCCCAGGACAGCCACCCGCGCCTGGACGCGATCCCCTTCGAATCGGTCCACCAGTTCATGGCGACCCTGCATCACAACCGTGCCGAGGACGCCCGCCATGTCTATCTCAAGGGCTCGGTGGAAAGCCTGCTGGGCCGTTGCGAAAGCGCCTTCGACGAGGCGCTGAGGCCGGTGCCGCTGGACGTCGAGGCCATCCAGCGGACGGTCGCCGAACTGGCCGGGCAGGGCCTGCGGGTGCTGGCGTTCGCCCGCGGCGATCATGCCGCCGGCGAGGCCCTGCACCACGATCACGTGAGCACGGGGCTGACCTTCCTCGGCCTGCAGGCGATGATCGACCCGCCGCGCCCGGAAGCCATCCAGGCGGTGGCGGACTGCCGCCGCGCCGGCATCCGCGTGAAGATGATCACCGGCGACCATATCGGCACCGCGGTAGCCATCGCCCGCCAGATCGGGCTCACCGATCCGGATGAGCCGCTGCATGCCCTGGACGGCCGCGCGCTGGCCGAGCTGCCGGAGCGCGCCTGGCCGGCCACGGCGGAGAAGACCAGCGTGTTCGCCCGCGTCGCCCCGGAGCAGAAGCTGCGCCTGGTCACCGCCCTGCAGGCGCGCGGGCATGTCGTCGCCATGACCGGCGACGGGGTCAACGATGCCCCGGCGCTGCGCCAGGCCAACATCGGCGTCGCCATGGGCATCACCGGCACCGAGGTCGCCAAGGAGGCCGCCGCCATGGTGCTGACCGACGACAACTTCGCCAGCATCGCCGCCGCCGTCGAGGAAGGCCGCGGGGTCTACGACAACCTGATCAAGTTCATCACCTGGACCATCCCCACCAACATCGGCGAGGGCCTGGTCATCCTGCTGTCGATCCTGCTCGGCATCGCCCTGCCGATCCTGCCGGTACAGATCCTCTGGCTGAACATGTCCACCGCCGTGCTGCTCGGCCTGCCGCTGGCGTTCGAGGCCAGGGAAGCCGATATCATGCAACGCCGCCCCCGGCATCCGGACCAGCCGATCCTCTCGCGCACGCTGATTTTCCGCTCGGTGCTGGTGGCCCTGCTGCTGACCGCCGGCGCCTTCCTGGAATTCGAGTGGGAGCTGGCGCACGGGGAGCCGATCGCCAAGGCGCGCACGGCGGCGATGAACCTGTTCGCCGTCGGCGAGGCGTTCTATCTGCTGAATTGCCGCTCGCTGAGGCATTCCATGTTCAAGATCGGCCTCTTTTCCAATCCCTGGGTATGGGCCGGCATCGCCGCCATGCTGCTGGCGGAGGCCGTCATCATCTATCTGCCGGCGATGAACTGGCTGTTCCAGACCCAGCCCCTGGGCTGGCCCGAGTGGCTGCTGGCCATCGGTTGCGGCCTGCTCGTCTACCTCGTCGTCGGCACCGAGAAGCTGTTGCGCCTGTGGCTTTCCAGGCCTCGGCGGCGGCAAGGCGGCGGCTAGAATATGCGGCCGAGACCTTGGGGGAGATATCCATGATCGCGCAGTTGCCGCCGCGACCGCGGCGGCAGGTTTTCCGGCGCCCGCTGGCCGGGCTGGTCCTGAACCTGTGGCTGGCCGGCCTGGCCGGATGTGGCGGGCAACCGCCCGACACCCCGGCGGCGGCCGCGGCCGGTCCCATCGTGGAGGTCGTCGAGGTCACGCAACGCGACGTGCCCGTCTACCAGGAATGGGTCGGCACGCTGGACGGCATGGTGAACGCCCAGATCCGCGCCCAGGTCACGGGCTACCTGATCCGCCGTCACTTCGAGGAGGGGCAGCTGGTGAAGCAGGACCAGCTGCTCTACGAAATCGATCCGCGCACCTTCCAGGCGACCCTGGACGGCGCCCTTAGCACCCTGGCGCGCGAGGAGGCGCTGCTGAAAACCGCCCGGCTGGATTACGAGCGCATCCAGCGGCTCTTGCCCGAGCGCGCCGTCAGCGTGCGCGATCGCGACAATGCCCTGGGCCGGGTGGCATCCGGCGAGGCGCAGGTGATGACCGCCAGGGCCGCCGTGCACTCGGCCCAGCTGGATCTGAGCTTCACCCGCATCCGCTCGCCGATCACCGGCATCATCGGTCTGTCACAGGCGCAGATCGGCGACCTCGTCGGCCCCAACAGCGCCAACAGCAATGCCCTGACCACGGTGTCGCAGCTGGACCCGATCCGCGCCTACATCTCGATCAGTGAGCAGGATTACATGCGTTTCGCCACCAAGGCGGACGCGAGCGAGGGCCCACCCGACCTGGATCTGATCCTCGCCAACGGCGAGCACCATCCCCGCACGGGGCGCTTCTACGTCGCCGACCGTCAGGTCGACCCGACCACGGGCACCATCAAGGTGGCAACGCTGTTTCCCAATCCCGGCAACATCCTCCGTCCCGGCCAGTTCGCCCGCGTGCGTGCGCAACTGCGCACCAAGCGCGGCGCGCTGCTGGTGCCGCAGCGCGCGGTAACGGAACTGCAAGGCGGCTACCAGCTGGCGGTGGTCCGCCCCGACGACACCATCGACATCCGCGCGGTCAGGCCGGGCGAGCGGGTGGCGTCGCTGTGGGTGATCGACGAGGGGCTGAAGCCGGGCGAGCGGGTGATCATCGAGGGCATCCAGAAAGCCCGCCCGGGCCTGAAGGTCACGCCACGCCGGCCGGCTTCCGCCGACGACGCCCAGCCGGCCACGCCCGTACATCCCTGAACCCCATGTCGCGCTTCTTCGTCAACCGGCCCATCGTGGCCATTGTCATCGCCATCCTGATGGTGATGGTCGGCCTGGTGGCCATGCTGGGACTGCCGACCGCGCAGTTCCCGGACATCGTGCCGCCGGAGATCCAGATCAGCACCACCTACACCGGCGCCGACGCGGTGACCGTCGAGCAATCCGTCGCCACCCCCATCGAACAGCAGATGTCGGGGGTCGACAACATGAACTACATGTACTCGGTCAACGCCAACGACGGCACCATGACGCTGCGGGTCAACTTCGACGTCAAGACCGATCCCAACACCGACCAGGTGCTGGCGCAGATGCGCAAGGCGCAGGCGGAATCGCAGGTACCGAGCGATGTCCGCAACTATGGCATCAACGTGCAGAAATCGACGGCCTCGCCGCTGATCCTGTTCGCCCTGTATTCGCCGGACAACCGCTACGACAACATCTTCCTGGCCAATTACGCGCACATCAACATCAACGACCAGATGACCCGGGTGCCGGGCATCGCCAGCGTCACGGTGTTCGGCGCCGGCAAATACGCCATGCGCATCTGGGTCAAGCCGGACCAGCTGGCCAAGCTGAACCTGACCATCCCGCAGATCGTCGAGGCGGTGGAGAACCAGAACCGCGTCAACCCGGCCGGCCAGATCGGCAGCGAACCGGTGCCGCCGGGGCAGGAATTCACCTACTCGGTGCGCGCCCAGGGCCGGCTGCAAAGCGAAGAGGAATTCGGCGATATCGTGTTGCGGGCCAATCCGGACGGCTCGATGGTGCGCATCCACGATGTCGGCCGGGTGGAGCTGGGCGCACAGACCTACAACCAGATCGGCCGCCTGAACGGCAAGCCCTCGGCGCTGATCGCCCTGTACCAGCTGCCCGGCACCAACGCGCTGGCCGCCGCCCAGGGTGCCCGGGACATGATGGAGGAGCTGAAGCGGCGTTTCCCGCCCGGCCTCGATTACCTGGTCGCGCTGGACACCACGCTGGCGGTCAGCGCCGGCATCGAGGAGATCATCCATACCCTGTTCGAGGCGCTGGCGCTGGTCATCGTGGTGGTCTTCGTGTTCCTGCAGGGCTGGCGGGCGACGCTGATTCCGCTGCTGGCCGTACCGGTGTCGCTGGTCGGCACCTTCGCCCTGTTCCCGGTGCTGGATTTTTCCATCAACACCCTGTCGCTGTTCGGCCTGGTGCTGGCCATCGGTCTGGTCGTCGACGATCCCATCGTCGTGGTCGAGGCGGTCGAACACCACATCGACAAGGGACTGAGCCCCAAGGAGGCGACGCTCAGGACCATGCAGGAGGTTACCGGCCCGATCCTGGCCACCTCGCTGGCGCTGATCGCGGTCTTCCTGCCGACGGTGTTCATTCCCGGCATCACCGGCCGGCTGTATCAGCAGTTCGCCGTCACCGTGTGCGTCTCCATCGCCATCTCGACCTTCAATTCGCTGACCCTGAGTCCGGCCCTCTCGGCGCTGCTGCTGCGGCCGAAGACCCATGCCGGCCCGCTGCAGCCGTTTTACGACAGCTTCAACCGAATCTTCGGCCGGGCCACCGAGGGCTATGTCGGCATCTGCGCCCTGCTGATCCGCAAGTCGGTGATCAGCCTGCTGTTCCTGGCCGCCGTGGCGGCAGCCGCGGGCGGGCTGGGCAAGCTGCTGCCCGGCGGCTTCCTGCCGGAGGAGGATCAGGGCTACCTGTTTGCCGGCATCCAGCTGCCGAACGCCGCCTCGCTGCAACGAACCGACCAGACCGCGCGCAAGGTCGAGGAGATCCTCGCCCGCACGCCGGGCGTCGCCCATTACTCGTCGGTGGCCGGCTTCAGCCTGCTCAGCCAGGTGAGCAACACCTACAGCGGGTTCTTTTTCATCTCCCTGAAGCCATGGGAGGAACGGCAGGCACCGGAGGAAAAGGCCGCCGCCATCATCGCCCGGCTGAACCGCGAATTCGCCGCCATCCCCGACGCCATCGGCTTCGCCTTCCCGCCGCCGGCGATTCCCGGCATCGGCACCTCCGGCGGCGTGACCATGGTGCTGGAGGACCGCGCCGGCCGCGATCTCGCCTTTCTGGCCGGGAACGTGCGCAAGTTCATCCAGGCGGCCCAGGCGCGCCCCGAGCTGGCCTCGGTCAGCACGACCTTCCTGCCGACCGTGCCGCAGGTCTATGTCGATGTCGACCGGGACAAGGTGCTCAAGCAGGGCATCAACCTTGCCGATGTCTACACCACCCTGCAAAGTTTCATGGGCTCGGGTTTCATCAACTATTTCAACCGCTTCGGCCGCCAGTGGCAGCTGTATGTCCAGGCCGAGGGGGAATACCGCAAGGACGACCGCCAGCTGAACCAGTTCTATGTGCGTAACAAGGACGGCCTGATGGTGCCGCTGGATGCCCTGACCCGCGTCGATACCACGCTGGGGCCCGAATTCACCCTGCGCTACAACCTCTACCGCAGCGCCCAGGTCAACGCCAGCGCCAGCCCGGGCTACAGTTCGGCGCAGGCCATGCGGGCCCTGGAAGAGGTTTTCGCCGACACCATGCCGCGCGAGATGGGCTTCGACTACATCGGCATGAGCTTCCAGGAACAGCAGGCGCAGCAGGGCGTGTCGGCCAGCCTCATCTTCGGCTTCGCGATCCTCTGCGTGTTCCTGATCCTGGCGGCGCAGTACGAAAGCTGGAGCCTGCCGTTCAGCGTGCTGCTGGGGACGCCCATCGCCATCTTTGGCGCCTTCGTCGGGCTCTGGATCGGCCACTACGAGAACAACCTCTACGCCCAGATCGGCCTGGTCATGCTGATCGGCCTGGCCGCCAAGAACGCGATCCTGATCGTCGAGTTCGCCAAAGCCGGCGTCGAGCAGGGCAAGACCACCCTCGATGCGGCCCTGGACGCGGCGCGGCTGCGGCTGCGGCCAATCCTGATGACGGCGCTCTCGTTCCTGCTCGGCTGCGTTCCGCTGGCCACCGCCAGCGGCGCCGGCGGCCTGTCCCGCCAGGTCATGGGCTACGCCGTGATTGGCGGCATGACGGCGGCGACGCTGATCGCCATCTTCCTGATTCCGGTGACCTTCTATGTCGTCGAGCGGATTGCCGGGCGCCGGCACACCGATACCGGCGAGACGCCGGATGGCTGAGCGCGGCGGCGGCATGAGCGCGCGATTCGCCGGCGCCTTGCTGGCTGTCCTCGCCCTGGGGCTTGGCGGCTGCTGGAAGGTCGGGCCGGATTACCAGCGGCCCGAGTTCCCGACGCCGAAGGACTGGCGGTTCGCCGCCCAGGGCGCGCGCGACGTCACCAACCTGGAGTGGTGGCGGCTACTGAACGATCCGGTACTGAACCGCCTGATCGACGCGACGGTGCGAAACAATCTCGACCTGAAGATCGCCGTCGCCAATGTCGAGCAGTTCATGGGCCGCTACGGATCCACCCGGGCCAACCTGTTCCCGCAGATTTTCGGCAACGCCCTGTACGAGCGGCGGCTCATCAGCGGCGCCGAGTCGGGCACCGTCAACGACCTGCCCTTCATCGACCGCGACCACGCCATTCTCGGCGGCCAGCTGACCTGGGAGCTGGATGTCTGGGGCCAGCTGCGCCGGGCCAAGGAAGCCGCCAGTGCCGACCTGTTCGCCCAGGTGGCCGCGCGCGATGCGGTGGTGCTGACGGTCGCCTCGCTGCTGGCGCAGACCTACATCAACCTGCGCGCCGTCGACCTGACCCTGGAGGCCACCCGCGGCATCATCGACACCCTCAACGAGGAGTGCCGCATCGCCAGGACCCGGCTGGAGATCGGCTACACGTCCGAACTGGAATACACCCAGGTGCGATCGGAACTGGAGCGGCGCAAGGCGCTGGTGCCGGTGTTCGAGCAGCAGATCGCCGAAGCCGAGCACGCCATCAGCCTGCTGCTGGGCAGGAATCCCGGCCCGGTTCCGCGCGGCCGGTCGCTGGACGAGCTGGCGCTGCCGGCGGTGCCCGAGGGATTGCCTTCCGACCTGCTCCGCCGCCGGCCGGACATCCAGCTGGCGGAGCAGAACCTGGCCGCCGCCACGGCGCGCATCGGCGTGGCGCGGGGCGAATACTTCCCCAAGGTAAGGCTGACCAGTATGGGCGGGCAGGCGGCGCAGGACCTCGACCAGATATTCCTGCCGGGCGCGAACTTCTGGTCCGTGGGCCTGCAACTGGTCGGCCCGATCATCACGGCCGGCAAGATCGAGGGCCAAGTCCAGGCGGCCGAGGCGCTCCAGCGGGCGGCGCTGGCCAGCTACCAGCGGGCCATCATCAGTGCCTTCCGCGATTTCGAGAACGCCCTGGTGGCACGGCGAAAATCCCTGGAGCGGCAGCAGGCGCAGCAGGCGCGCGTCGACGAGGTCAACCAGTATGCGCGGCTGTCGCGGCGGCAATTCGACGAGGGCTATACGCCCTACATCGTCGTGCTGGATTCGCTGCGGCAGCTCTACGATGCCGAGATCGACCGGATTTTGGCCCGCAACGACAGCTTCGTCGCCGCCATCCAGCTGTACCGGGCCATGGGCGGCGGCTGGGTCGTGACTGCGCAGCGCCGGGCCGAAACGCCGCAGCCGCGCGAGGCGAGCATCTTCCCGTAGGACGGAGCGACGCGCACCCCGCGCAACGGCCCCATGGCCGTCAATGGTAGCAATCGTCGCGCGCAGCCACGGGTGAGCCCGATCGCTGCCGGCCATGGTGCCGGGAGGCGCGCGGGAACATCCGGCTAGAACCGGACTTCCGTCTGCACATAAAAGTAGTTGACATTGTCATGATCCGCCGGGGCCTCGGGTGCGTTCCGGGCGAAACCGCCCTTGATCAGGTAATTCCATCCCAGTTCCAGGCTGAGGTTGTAGCGCGGGTCCCAGCGCATGGAGAGTTCCACCGTATGCCCCATGAAATCTCCGGCGCGACCGGTGGGATCGATCAGACCGGCGGGTTGCCAGAGCGCCTTGGCATCCGCCATCCACCACGCCCGGTAGGCCACGAAGCTCGTCAAATTCCGATGCGGAATCAGCAGGAGCCGCATGCCGGGGGCGTTGATGTTGTTGCGATTGAAGGGTCCCCAGATACCGGTTGGACCGTACTCGAAGCGCCGCGCGCCATAGAGGGAATCAAATGAACGGGTCGTGGTGCCGTCGTCACCCAGGCCACCCGAGGCGTAGTCGTACTGGGCTATCAGGCGGGGCTGCCAAGGCAGGTTGAAGGTATAACCCACCTGGAGATGCTGCATGAAAGCCTCGTGGGAGAGCACGCTGGACCAAGGCGTTTCCCGCGAGGTGCCGGTCTGGGCCACGCTTTCCACCTCGAAATCCCACTCACCCTTTCTGGCGGGCCAGAACACCCGGAATCCGGGCGTGAAAAGACGGCGCCGGCCGAGCCTGGACTGATCGAAATCCTCGTACACATAACCGGGCACTTCGTTGAGATAGTAGAAGTACAACTCGCCGTTGAGGTCCCAGGGCAGGGCCCGCGTTTCGAGGAAGAGACCGGCGAACAGCATGTCCTGTTCCTCTTCGTTCCACGCCCAATCGTTGTGGAGCAGTTTCTCCTTCTGGTCCGGCAGGCGGAGCACCGGCTGGGCGGCGAAGGCATGCACCTGCCAGTCCCCCTGCCCCTCCCGCAAGCGCATCATCAGACCGGTGAACGAGTTGACGGTGTTGCGATAGGCATTCCGCGCGACGAGTCGCCGGCTGCCCAGTTCCAGGGTCTGCCGGCCGACCTTGGCCTCGAAACCCAGGCCCGAATCCAGCAGATTCCGGGTGCTCCAGGCCCCGTACAGCTGGGTGAAGTTGGCGACGTTGACCATCGTGTTGTTGAGCGTGTCGTCGGGTTTGGCGCCATACTGCCGCGCATCCCAGAGTTCGAAGCCGGCCCGATACCCGTCCTGATGCGCCTCAAGCCACAACACCGTCTGCAGTGGAACCTGGTCCTGGCCGCCGGTTTGCCCACGCCGCCAGGGCCCGTCAAAGCTTTCGTAGCGCGTCCGGTGTTCCAGCATGCCGTTGAGCCACCGGGGCATGCCGAATATCTTCCGCGCGTTGAAATGCTCGTTCAGATACCAGCGGTTCTTGCCCGTCAGCCAGTCCTTCCGCTGACTGCCGCCCGCTGTCAGGCTCCACCGGTCGGGGCGTTTGTATTCGGGCGTCATGGCCCCCTTCTGGTCCTTTTCCGGGGTGGGCCCGACCCCCGGGTCCACTTCGGTTTCATCCTCTTCCGCGCTGGCGGCGGCAGGCGTTGCCGGCGTCTGCGGATCGCGCGGGGCGGTCGCCTCGGGCCGGGCCATCCCGTCGCCCCCGGCCCACGCCGTGGCCGAAAGCCAGCCCCAGCAGACCAGGCCGGTCAGGGAGCGCAAGCAGAGACCATGCCTCGGTTTCGTCACGGCCCAGAGTATCGTGATATTGATCTCGCTCCCCTCGCGATCGAAGCGGTTCGCGCGGGTTACGCGGCCGGATCATGCCGGGGACTCCAAGCCGACAGCGAGTGGCGCCATGTCGGGCCGACGCGCGGAACGCCCGGCGGAATCCCGCCGGGCGCGTCGGCGTCTTCCATCCCGTCATGCCCCTGACGAGTCGGCACGGCAACACCAGGGCGGGTCAAGGCTCCCCTTCCGGATGGGAGCCGAGCAGGATGGCCAAGGGCCGCGTGTGCGGGCTGGCCTCGAGCGCGATCACCAGCGCGGTGGTCAGCGGCACCGCGAGGAACATGCCGATGATGCCGAACAGCCACCCCCAGAACAGCACGGCGATCAAGATCGTCAGCGCCGAGATTCCGAGGCCCTTGCCCATGATCCTGGGTTCCAGGATCTCGCCGATGACGATGTGCAACACCAGGTATCCACCCGCCACCAGCAAGGTCGTCTGCGGGTCGGTCTGGACCAGCGCCATCAGGACCGGCGGAACCATCATGACGATGGCGCCGACGACGGGAATGAAGTTCAGCAGGAAGGTCAGGATCGCCCACAGGACGGCAAAGTCGATCCCGAGCACCCGCAGCAGCAGCCACGCGCCCGCCGCCATCAAGAGGCTCATGCCGCATTTGATCCGCATGTAGTGATTGACCGCGCCCAGAACCCGCTGCAGCCGTGCCGCGCCGTCGCCGCCCAGGGCAAACGCCGCCGAAAGCTTCGCCGGGAAGGCCGACGCTTCGAGCAGGATGAAGACGACGATGAGAATGACGAGGAACCCCTCGGCAAACAGGCTGCTTGCGCCCGACAGCAGCAGCCGCACCGCGGCCGACACCCTGGCGGGGTCGATGAGATCCGGAACGGCCTCGGTGGACCCGCCGATGCCGATGCCCTCGGCCCAACGCCCGAACTGCTCGCTCAAGGCCGCGAAGCGTTCCTGATAGCCCGGGAAGCTTTCGCGAAACCCTTCCACCGCACCGGTCGTCATCAGCGCGAACAAACTGCCGGCATCCAGCAGCACGAAGGTGATCAGCGCCAGCGCGCCCCATTTCGGCACGCCATGACGCCGCATCCATTGCAGCATCGGGGTCGCGACGATGGCGATGAAAGCGGCCAGCAGGATCGGTTCGAGCACCGGCGCGGCCACTTTCAGCAAACCGATCACCAGTGCGCAGGCACCCGCAACCATGGCCCCCCTGGCCGGGGGACTGAAATCACCGACTACGCTCATTGGACCTCCAGCCATGGCCATCGAGGACATCGCATTGCTGTTGACTCATCGAGGGATTGACCACGCCACCACCCAGCATCGCCAGTCGTCAGGGGCCTAGAGCCGGGTATTCAGACGCAGCCCGTAAACGAAGGAATCGGTGGCGATGGCGCCCGCGCCCGGCGAGATGTACTGGATGTCCGGGGTAATGTTGAGCCAGGGTGTCACCTGGAAGTTGTAGAAAGCTTCCACGCCGTTGCCGTTACGCGGACCGAACAGCGCACGCGGCAGCGGGCCGAATTCGGAACTGGCGCCGACAAGATACCAGCCAATGCCAAAACGGTCGCCCCGGTTCAAGCCAAAGGGATTCTTGCCGCCCAGTCCGAGCTGCAAGAAATACCGGACCGGAGTCGGATTCCCATCGCTGAGGGAGGCGCGGCCGAAAATGCCCCAGCCGTCCGCTGGGTCCTCCGAATCCTGCACGAAATACTGATCGAAACCATGATAGACCGTCCACGAACTCGGCAGGGTTGGAAATCCGGGCACGGTCGGTTCGGGATATTCACCCGGGGGCGGTTCGGCAAACCTAAGATTGGTCAGGGGATGATCTTTCCATAAGCCGCCGACATGCTGCTCGCCGGACAGGCCGAAGAAATTGGTCTTTAGCTTGATCTCACTGCCCACAATGATGCCTTTTTCGAACAGGTCATCGAAACGAAAAAATTCGGCGGTGCGATCCTGGGGATCATAGACATAGGCCCTGACGGTGCCCCAGGATTGCCGAAAGACGGCGCCCGCGGTGAAGGAGGTATAGGGCAGACCCAGCAGAAACGCCGGATTGGCAATGAACGCCTGATTGACGAATTGATCGGTACCATCACCACCGGCAAAGGTATCCTGATCGATTGCGCCGAGCACGTCCTTCTTGCCGGCAAACACGATCCATTCCTCCGAGAGCGGCTGGGTATACAGGAAATTGGTCATGTACAGCATCCCGGGATCGTCGGGACGCGGCGGCAGCGCGGCCGGAAACACGGCGGGCGCGTAGGATCCGGTACGCAGGCTGATGTTGCCGTAGGTGCCGAACCACTGCTCTCCTCTCATCAGCAGCTGGCCATGGGGCAGACCAACCAGCTTGTCGAGGTCGAACAGCAGGTCGTATTCACCGCGCCCGGTATATTTGAAGGCGTCGCCCTGCCCCAGGGCGGGGACTGTCGGTCGGTCGATGCCACCGGCCACGCCAAAGGCGAAGTGGGTCAGGCGGCCGGCAAAGGTGACGCCATGATCCTGGAGATATGGCCGGACGCCGCCCCAGTCACCGGTCAAGGTCGAGCGATTCCAGAAATCGCAGCGGGGATCGGTATTCCGGAAGGCATTGCAAACGGGTGCCGGTTCGGGCGGGCAATCGGCACTACAGGCGCCGTCGTCGGCAAGCGTGAGGGCGCTGTTCAGCAGTCCAGAGGTCGCCAGGAGCAGCCAGACCCGTCCACGGCTGGAGGACGGTCGCTGCCGTCCCTGGCGGCGCCGGCGTGGCGTTGCCGTCAGGCTCTGTTCATCGTGGGCTCCCGGGAATGCGGTCGGTGTGCTCACTCACCAGTATCCGGTGACGCCCAGGAACGGCCCATTCAGCGTGGCGCTGGTCTGGATGGGGCCGCCCTTGTCGACGTCATAGCGCAAGGCCTTGTAACCCGCCTGAATGGACAGCGGCATATCCAGATCCATCAAACGGTAGCCCACCAGTCCCATCACACTGCCGGTGAACGTGACGCTCTGCACGCCGAAGCCACCGCCATTGGCGTCGACCAGCGCGAAGATTTCCGGCGTGAAATCCACCAGGAAGCGCCCGCCCAGGATGGGACTGGTGAACGCATGACTGACGGACAGGTTGGCCTCGCGCTGGCTGAACGGCGCGCTCAGGGTGACGCTGTTCTCCAGCCAGAGGGTCCGTCCGGCGACATACACCTCCAGCATGTTGGGCCGCTTTTTGCCCTTGTAGGCCGGCGTGTCCGCCGCGTTGGCGCCGAAAATCCGGTACATCGCCCCATAATCCAGGAGCCCAACTGAATTATCGATCCCGCTGCCCAGATTGCCGCGGAGGGGTTTCAGCGCAAGATCCATATAGTTGCCGTCCAGGTATAACCCGAACCGGTCATAGTGGCCTTCCAGCCGCCCCATGAAACCCAGTGGGACTCGCCGCGACTGGCTGTTGATATCGATGAAACTGGCATTAACGTCACGACTGAAGGGCCCTGCCGACATATTGCCCTTGATGCCCGCGGTCCACAGATAAAGCGATAGATTGAAGCCCCAGGGGCTGTCGGTCGTGGGCTCGGCGGATTCATCCGCTGTGCGCGCGGGTTCCTCCGCATGGCTGACCGGCGTCAGGACAAGCACTGTCAACAGGGCCGGCATGAGGCGTTTTATCAATAGGGCCCATGATTTCATTCACTGGTCTCCATATGGATTACTTATTGCCTTGCGCCAGTTTTACCGGAGGAGCCATCTTAACAGCCATTGGGGAATGGCGCGACTATAGGGAGGATAAATAAACCGCATGCCGTTCAATCGACTTTTTATCAGCACCGGCTTTGCCTTCGACATCGTCAGAAAACCTTCATGCGCGTGGTAATGCCCCATGCCCGAGGGACCAATGCCGCCAAAGGGGAGGTCATCGATACCCACCTGCAATACTGCCTCGTTGATGGCCATGGAACCGGCGTGGGTCCGGGTCATCACCCGTTCCTGCAAAGCCCGATCGTAAGTGAAGAGATAGAGAGCCAGCGGACGCGGGCGGTGGCTGACGAAGTCCAGCGCGTCGTCGAGGGCATCGTAAGGAATGACCGGCAGGATCGGGCCGAACAGTTCCTCCTGCATGATCGTCATGGTGTCCGTCACGTTCGTGACCAGATGCGGCGCCATGCGCCAGGTGCCATCGTCGATCACCTCGTCGCTGACCGGCTCGATGTGCGCACCCTGCTCTTCCGCATCCCGCAACCAGTCCTGCAGGCGCTGATAGTTGCGTTGATTGACGATGCTGGTGTAGTCGGGGTTTCTGCTCACCGTCGGATACAGCCGCCGGAAGGTCGTTTTGTAGGCTTCAAGAAAGGGACCGACCTTGGCGCGCGGCAGCAGGACATAGTCCGGCGCCACGCAGGTTTGCCCGGCGTTGAGCGACTTGGCGAAAACGATCCGGTCGATGATGTCGTCCAGCGGAATATCGTCGGCAATGATGGCGGGCGATTTCCCCCCCAGCTCCAAGGTGACGGGTGTGAGATTGTTCGCGGCGGCACGCATGACATGCCTGCCCACCGGAATGGATCCGGTAAACAGCAGATGGTCGAACGGCAATGCCGAAAACGCCTGCGCGATGTCCGCCTCGCCGGTCACGACCGCCACCCGGTCCTCGTCGAAGCCCTGCCGGAGCATCTCACCGAGCACGGCGGCGATGTGCGGGGTGAACTCCGACATCTTGATCATCACCCGGTTGCCCGCCGCCAGCGCCGCGATCAGTGGCTCGACCGCCAGATTCAGCGGGTAGTTGAACGGCACCATGATGCCGACCACCCCCAGTGGCTGATACACCACCCGGGCCCGCGCCGGCTGGAACTGGAGGCTGACATGGCGGCGGCTGGGCCGCATCCAGCGGCTCAGGCGCTTCAACACATAATCCACCTGCTCGATGCAGGGGATGATCTCGGCCAGCAGGGTTTCGGCAGTCGAACGAGCGGTAAAGTCGACGTTGATCGCCTGGGCGATGCGGTCCCGGTGCTCCAGCAGCAAGGCCTTGAGGGTCTGCAAATGCTGGCGACGCGACGCCAGCGGGGGCATCGGCTCCCCCGCGAAAGCCTGCTGTTGAGCCTTGAATAGACGATTGAGCCGGGCGAGCGCCGCGTCGGCATCCAGGTTCCAGGGGGTCTCGGTCGATGAAGCGGTCATCAGGGCTCCTTGAGTGGATGTGGCGGAAGAGCAGGCGAAATGGACCACCCACGGCATGGTCAGGCGCTCGGCAGAACCTCGCGGATCAGGTCCTCGCATTGCCGCTGCGTCATGTAGCGCGGTACCGGGTAGCCAGTGTGGGCCTCGCGCAGCGCGGCAGCGGCCAGGTCGGGAATATCCGCTTCCCGCAGCGCATCCAGTGTGATGGGGATATCGAGGTCGGCGATGAGCCGCTCGACCGCGCCGATGAACCTGCCAGCCAGTTCCTGCGGGTCTTCATTTGCGCTGCCGACGTTGGCGCATACGGCCAGCTGGGCCAGGCGTTCAGTGACGGCCGGCAGTGAATGGCGCAGGACATGCGGCAGCATGATGGCGTTGGCCAGACCGTGCGGCGTGTGGTACCTGCCACCGAACTGGTGGGCAATGGCATGCACATAGCCCACGTTGGCGCGGGTAAAGGCGATGCCCGCCTGGGTCGCGGCCAGCGCCATCTGCTCGCGCGCCGCGAGGTTGCCGCCATCCTGGTAGGCCGTGCGCAGGTTGTCGAAGATCAGACCCACCGCAGACAGCGCCATGCGATCCGATTGCGGGGTCTTCCAGTTGCTGATGAAGGCCTCCACCGCGTGAGTGAGCGCGTCAATGCCGGTCGTGGCGGTGACCTGGGGCGGCAATCCCGTCATCAGGTCCGGGTCCAGCGCCGCCATCTTCGGGACCATGCGAAAGTCCACCAGCACCAGCTTGCGTGCGCTGGCCGGGTCGGCGATGACCGCCGCCACGGTCGCTTCCGAACCGGTACCGGCAGTGGTGGGCACAGCATAGAGCGTGATGGGCCTGCGCCAGCCCCTGAAGTAACCGGCCAGCTGGCGCAGGGACTTGCCCGGGTTCGCCACGGCCAGGGCGATCGCCTTGGCCGCATCCATCGGCGAGCCGCCGCCAAACGCCACGATGGCATCGCAGGCATTGGACCTGAACACCTCGATGCCCTTTTCGATCAAGGGCAGCGGGGCATCCGGGGTGATGTCGTTGAACACCACATAGCGGGCGCCGCCGCTGTCGAGCGCATCGGTCAGGGGCTTGAGCAGCCCCATCCTGGAGATGTTGCCCCCCGTGACGATCAGGATCCTGGCATGGCCCACGGCGGCGATGGCCTCTCCCAGGCGACGGCTGGAGCCGGGGCCGACCAGCAATTCGGGCTGGGGAATCGGAACGAAACGTATCACATGGCCAATACCCTTCATGATGGCGCCCAGACTAGCCAGAAGCACCGTCTCTTTGGTTGACGTCGCTAACAATTCAAGATCCCCCGTGGGTTTCAACCTGTTGATATTGCCCAATCCGTCGCCGGCATTCAGCAAAAATCGTCCGTGATTCCTGCAGCAGCATTTGCTCCCGTGGCAAAGGGTACATCTGATGCCCCGGCTTCAACAAATCGGCCGGCTATTTTGCCGGGCTTTCCGCCATTTGGCATGGGGATCGTCCCAACCTGCTGGAATCCCGTCCAGAGCAACATGATTATGGGATTTTATTTCCAATAAAATAACAACGGAACATCCGTTAGCGCCGCGGGAAATTCCGCATGAATGAGAAAAATCATGGGGTGCACCGGCAATAGCGCATGGGAGCCATATCAGCATGAGTTGTCCGTCCGCGAGAAGCCCATCGTGCTGTCTCTGCTGCCCGCTAAACCGGTCTGGCGGAACCGTGACCGATTTCAGGGATCGTTGCCACCTCGGCACTGACGCCCCCTGAAACCCGGCCATCTGAGGCCTTCCGCAAAACTCGCCCGCACTGCGAGCCCACGCCCGATCAGCTGCAGGCGTACACAAGCTCGCCGCGCCGGATTCGGTGCGATGCCCGGCGCGCGCCATCATGAACATTCTTATTTGACCGGGATCTCCCGCCCCCTGGATATCGAGTAATCATTTGTCCCAAAATCACCACCAATAAGAATGGCCGGCAGAACAAACGCAGGAAAGCCAGATGCCCACCGCATTTTTTGTCCGCTCGCCAATATGGGTTAACCTAAGTCTCCGTCGCGCTCGCCATGCGCGATGGCCAGTCAGTGATCCAGCGAATCGTGGGAGTTCGGTGCGGTCCCGTTCCTTGACCGGAATCGGGGACATGGCCTTCATTTTCACGGCCTTCGAGGGTGTGGTGAGGGAGGGGACACCGGTGTGGTTCCCCATGCGTGTTCGCTTTATGTTTCGGAACAAACCAGGAGGATGAATGCTATACCCATCTACCAGTCGATTGTTGCTCATCGCGGCGTTGGCCCTGCTGGGCCTGCCGGGCGCCCAAGCGGCCGCTCCTGCAGGTGAAAAAGAGCAACGGAAGCCCAATATCCTCGTCATCTGGGGCGATGATATCGGTGTGCACAACATCAGCGCCTACAACCACGGCATCATGGGCTACAAAACACCGAACATCGACCAGATCGCCCGGGAGGGCGCGATGTTCACGGACGCCTACGCGCAGCAGAGCTGCACCGCCGGACGGTCCGCGTTCATCTTGGGCGAGCACCCGTTCCGCACCGGCCTGCTGACGATCGGCATGCCGGGCAGCGAACATGGCGCGCCGGACTGGGCGCCGACGATCGCGGATCTGCTGAAGGATCAAGGCTATGCCACCGGGCAATTCGGCAAGAACCACCTCGGCGACCGCGACAAACACCTGCCGACGGCGCACGGATTCGACGAATTCTTCGGCAACCTCTACCACCTGAACGCCGAGGAAGAGCCGGAAACCTATTACTACCCGAAGGACCCGGAGTTCAAGAAGAAGTACGGTCCGCGCGGGGTGATCCATTCCTATGCCGACGGACGCATCCAGGATACCGGCCCCTTGACCCGGCAGCGGATGGAGACGGCGGACGAGGAGTTCGCGACCGCGGCCCTGGATTTCATCGATCGCGCCCACAAGGCCAACAAGCCGTTCTTCGTGTGGATGAACACGACGCGCATGCATGTCTGGACGCGGCTGAAGAAGGAATCCGAGGGCAAGACCGGCATTGGCCTGTATCCGGACGGCATGGTCGAGCATGACGGCCACGTCGGCAAGTTCCTGGACAAATTGAAGGAACTCGGTATCGACGATAACACCGTCGTCATCTACAGCACCGACAACGGCGCGGAAACCGGGAGCTGGCCCGACGGCGGCATCACGCCCTTCCACGGTGAAAAGGGCACGACCTGGGAAGGCGGCTTCCGCATCCCGCTGGTCGTGCGTTGGCCCGGGGTGATCAAGCCCGGCACGGTCGACAATGGCATCATCTCCCACGAGGACTGGCTGCCCACCCTGCTGCATGCGGCCGGCGTGCCCGATGTGGTCGAAAAGGTGAAGAAGGGCTACAAGGCGAACGGCAAGACCTGGAAAGCCCATCTGGACGGCTACGACTACCTGCCGTATTTCAAGGGCGAAGCCGACAAGGCCCCGCGCGACAGCATCTACTACTTCGGCCAGGGCGGCGAGTTGAACGCCATCCGCTGGAACGACTGGAAGGTGCATTTCGCGATCGTCAAGGGCAATATCGCGACGGGCGAGCGGATCGTCCCCAACTGGCCGCTCATCATCAATTTGCGCGCGGATCCCTACGAGATCATGCACGAGGAGGGCGTGATGGGTTACCTGCGCTGGTTCGCCGACAATATGTGGCTGTTCGTCCCGATCCAGGACAAGCTCAAGAGCTTCTTCGCGACCATCCCGGAGTATCCGTTCCAGGAGGGATCGAGCCTCACGGCGGGCGGGATCAACTACAACTCGCTGAAAGCCATGAAGGCGATGGACATGCTGAAGGCACTGGGAGAACGGTTCCCGGCCAATCAGTAATCGCCGGGCCCGCGGCGGGCGTCGTCCCCCGGACGGCGCCCGACCGGTCCCTTTTCCGCAGGCCTTCACGGGGTTCACATGCTGTCAAAACTCCTGGAAATCAGCCGTTTCCTGCTCGTGCTACCGGTCATCGGCTCCCTGTTGCTCACGGTCAGCGTGGTGGTCACGGGACTGGGGATGCTCCTGATCGAGGAGTGGAACCTGGTGCAGCAGGGCGAGTTTTCCGCCAGGACCGCCAAGCAATTGACGGTCACCGTCATCCAGACCATCGACATGTTCCTGCTGGGGGCGATCAGCTACATCGTGGCCGCCGGCATCTACAAATTATTCATCAGCCAGGAAGAACTCCAACTGCTCCGGCGGATCAAGATCGAAAAGCTCGAGGATCTCGAGAAAAAGATCATTGGCGTCGTGGCCGTGGCCCTGGCCGTGAGTTTTCTCGGCAAGGCCGAGGCCGCGGCCGACACGCTGTCCTTGCTGCAGGGCGCGGCGGCCGTCGCCCTGGTGATTGTCGCCCTGTGCCTGATTCCTGCGGTTTTCCGCAGCGGGAAAGGAATGACATCCTTCAGGCGCGAGGCCGAGCCTCTGGATCGACCGCCGGCCGGCCTAGCCCATGACGCTCCACCGGGCATGACCCCGACCACCCTGTTCAGCACATCATGACGACCCCTCGCGAATCCATTCTCAGCGTTTCCCGGGCCCTGAACGCCGCGGTGCTTGGCCAGGAGACAGTGGTCGAGCGGCTGCTGATCGCGCTCCTGGCCAATGGCAACGTGCTGATGGAAGGGCTGCCCGGCACGGCCAAGACCCGTTCCATCAAGACCCTGTCCCGGCTGATCGAGAGCCGGTTCAGCCGCGTCCAGTTCACGCCCGACCTGCTGCCCTCCGACGTGACCGGCTCCGAAATCTATCGCGAGCAGACCGCGACGTTCGAATTCCAGCCCGGCCCGCTGTTCGGCAATCTGGTGCTGGCCGACGAGATCAATCGCGCGCCCGCCAAGGTGCAGGCGGCGCTGCTGGAAGCGATGGAAGAGCGGCAGGTGACGGTTGCCGGCAAGACCCACAGGTTGCCTGACCTGTTTCTCGTCCTTGCCACGCAGAATCCCATCGAGCAGGAAGGCACCTATCCCCTGCCCGAGGCGCAGATGGACCGCTTCCTGGTCTATGTTCGCGTCCCGTACCCGTCCTCGGACCATGAATTGTCGATCCTGCGGCTGGTCCGCTCCGAACGAACCGGTGGCGACGCGCCCCCGCCGGAGCCCGTCACGCAGGATGACATCTTCGCGGCGCGGCGGGAGGTCGGGGCGGTGCATGTCGCCGAATCGGTCGAGCGCTACATGGTCGATCTGGTCATGGCGTCGCGGGAACCGGCACGGTACGGCGCGGATCTGGCGAAATGGATCCAGCTGGGGGCCAGCCCCCGCGCCACGCTCGCGCTGGATGCCACCGCGCGGGCCCGCGCCTGGCTAAGGGGCCACGATTTCGTGACGCCGGAGGATATTCAGGCCGTCGCGCCAGCCTGCCTGGCTCATCGCATCCACCTGTCGTACGAAGCCGAAGCGGATGGCAAGTCGCGCGAGGACGTGGTCGATGCCATCCTGCAATGCGTTGCCGCCGTATAGGGCAGGCTGGCACGACCATGGCGGCCTGCATCCATCCGACCCTGGAACAGCTGGTCCGCTTGCAGTTCGACACGCGCGGCTTCTCCCTGCTGCCGCGCCAGCCGGTGCACAGTCTGCTGAGCGGCCGTCACGCCTCGCGCCTGCGCGGACGCGGGCTGATTTTCGAGGAACTGCGCGATTATCGTCCGGGTGACGATATTCGCTCGATCGACTGGCGTGCCACTGCGCGCCTGCAGAGAGCCCACGTCCGTGTCTATTCCGAGGAGCGCGAGCGGCCCGTGCTGCTGGTCGTCGATCAGCGCGCGTCGATGTTCTTCGGCAGCGCGCGCACGACCAAGGCGACCGCCGCCGCGGAACTTGCGGCGCTGGCGGCCTGGCGCACGCTGGCGGTGGGCGATCGTATCGGCGCCATCATCTTCGGCGACGACGAGACGGTGGAAATCAGGCCGCATCGCAGCCGTGCCAATGTGCTGCACATCTGCCATGAACTGGTGCGCATGAATGGCCGCCTGTCCGCCACGTCCGCCCCCGCGAGCCGCGCCACGTTCAATCATGCCCTGCGCTGCGCGACCAATCTGGCCCGGCACGATCACCTGATCATGCTGGTGACCGATTACGAAGGCGACGATGAGACCACCCGGGCGCTGGCAACCCGGCTGGCCGCCCACAACGACGTGCTGGCGGTGCTGGTCTACGATCCGGCCGGAATCCGTTTTCCTGTCGGCGGCCTCATGGAAGTGACGGACGGTCGGCAACGATCGGCCATCCCGGAGGACGGCCCGTTTGCCCAGGCCTTTGAAACCGAATTCCGCAAACGCTGCGCACAATTGCGCGAGCGCTTGCGTGCGCTGCGCATCCCGATTCTGCCGATCTGCACGCACGACCCGATTCCGGAGCAAGTGCTGGCCGCTCTGGGTGGGCGCCCGGGCGTCTGAACCGATGCTCGTGATCGACCGGCAGCAAGTCCCGAACCATCCCCAAGGCCAGAGGCGTCAAGCATGCATCCCGATTCGACCAGTCTGGCGAACCTGCGCGATATCGTGACACCGCCACCGGTACCGTGGTGGCCGCCAGCGCCCGGCTGGTGGCTGGTGCTGATGCTGCTGGCGCTGTTTGCCGCCCTGATGGCGTTACGGGGCTGGCGCCGCTGGCGGGCGAATGCCTATCGTCGCATCGCCTTGCGGGCCCTGCGCCAGGCCGACAGCGTCGCCTCCGTGGCCGAGATTCTGAAACGCGCCGCCCTCATGGCGGCACCGCGGACCCGGGTCGCCGCACTCAGCGGCTCCGCCTGGGTCAAGTGGCTGGCCAGGACCGGCCGACGTACCGTTCCCCCGGCCGTGCGCCAGATTCTGACCACCGGCATCTACCGCGCGGCCGGACCCGCCAGCGCCGGTGAATTGGCTGCCTTTGCCGCCCAATGGGTCCGCGGCCACAGGCTGGATGATCGTGATCGCGGCCAAGCCGATGGGTAAACGCGTTTCCGCTCCATGCTGACCTTCGCTCACCTCTGGGCCTTCTGGCTGGCACCGCTGCCGCTCCTCGTCCGGTGGTGGGTTCCGCCCCGCATCCCGGTCCGTCCTGCGGTCCGGATCCCGTTCCTGTCACGCGTTCTCGCGGCGGGCAGCAAGACCGGCCGTCGTCCGGGAGAGGACAGCCTGCCGACCGCGCTGCACGGGGTGGTGTGGTTGCTGGTCCTGACGGCGTTGGCCCGTCCCCAGTGGCTGGAGCCCCCGATCGAAAGGTCGATACCCACGCGCGATCTGCTGCTGGTGGATTTGTCCGGCTCCATGGAACAGAAGGATTTCACCAGCGCGAGCGGCCAGTCGGTCGACCGGTTGACGGCCGTGAAGGAGGTGCTGGGCGAATTTCTGGATCGGCGCCAGGGGGACCGTGTCGGCCTGGTCGTGTTCGGTACGGCGGCATTCCTGCAGGTGCCGTTCACGACCGATCTGAACTTGTGTCGCCATTTGCTGGACGAGACGTCGGTGCGGATGGCAGGACCGCGCACGGCGCTGGGCGATGCCATCGGACTGGGCATCAAACTGTTCGAGAACAGCGAGGCGCCGACGAAGACGATCATTGCTCTCACTGATGGCAACGATACCGGCAGCGCGCTCCCGCCCGCCGAAGCCGCGAAAGTGGCCCGGGACCGTGGCATCACGATACACACGGTCGCGATCGGAGACCCGACCACCGTGGGCGAGGAAGCCCTGGACGAGGAGGCCTTGAAGGCCGTGGCGCAAATTACGCACGGTGACAGTTTCCTGGCCATCAATCGGGAACAACTGGCCGGGGTTTACCAGCGGCTGGACCAGATCGAAACGCGGGACGTCAAGACCGTCAGCCATCGCCCCCGGCGCGATCTGTTCTTCTGGCCGCTGGCCGCCGCGTTGTTCCTCACGCTGGCGGCTCAGGCCGTGAAGCTCTTCATGGGAAGGCCACGCGATAACAGCCCGGCAACCCCGGTCCGACTGCGGGTCAATCCGCGGACGTTCGAACTGGAGACGACCGAACGATGATCGGCCTTGAACATTTTCATTTCCTGCGCCCGCCCTGGTTGCTCCTGCTGCCGGTCGTCGGGTGGCTGTGGTGGCGGGTTCGCCGGCAACAAGACCCCTTGCGCGGCTGGCGGGGCTGGATGGACGGCGATCTGCTGGCGGCCATGACCGTGGGAGGGCAGTGCCGTCAGGGTGATCCGGTCGGCCAGACCGGTCAGGGGCTCGGTACAGGCGGTTTCGGTCTGCTTGCCGCCTGGCTCACGGCCGTGGTGGCGATTGCCGGCCCGACCTGGCGCCCGGAGCCTTCGCCGTTTGCGGATGACCCCGTCCCCGTGATGCTGGTGCTGCATGCCGGCGAGAGCATGAATCAGTCCGACCTCGCCCCCAGCCGCATGGAACGCGCCCGGTTGAAGATTGCTGATTTCGCGGCGGAGCGCCGGGGGCAGCCCCTGGGACTGGTCGCCTACGCCGGTTCCGCCCATCTGGTGCTGCCGCCCACGCGGGATACCGCCGTCGTCTCGGCGATGGCAGCGGAACTCGGGCCCGCGATCATGCCCCTTGCAGGCAATGATCTGGCCGCCGCGCTGCGGCTGGCCGCGCGCGCCCTCGGCGAGGCCGGCGGCTCGATCGTGGTGCTGACGGATACCGCGCCGACGGAAAACGAATCGGCCTGGCGGGCCTATCGCGGAGAATACGATTGGCCGGTTCACCTCCTGGCTGTGGCCCGGCCGGATACGCCGGAGTGGGATGGCCTGAGCAGCGCGGCAGCCGCGCTGGGGGCGAGCCTCACCCGGCTAACACCTGACGCGGCGGATGTGCTGAGCCTGGTGCGGCGCACGGCGGAGACGCCGGTGGCGGTCACGGCGGCGGGTGAGGACACGCGCTGGGAGGAAGCCGGCTGGTGGCTGGTGCCCCTGCTGGCCGTGTTTGCCCTGCTCCCCTTCCGGCGCGTGCTCGACGCCGAGACACGCAACGATGCCTCGTCCGGGACGCCCTCGGACGGCCCGGCGCGGGAAGAGACCTGAGGAGCGGGATGTGAAGCTTTCCTGGCTGCTGGCGACGATCACCGGATTCAGCTGGACCAGTCTGTGGTACACGCCGGACCAGGCGGGACAGCAGCGCCTGCAGCAGGGCGACTTCCAGGCCGCCGCCGAGACATTCCGTGATCCGATGCGGCAGGGCGTCGCCTGGTTTCGCGGCGGCGAATTCGCGAAGGCCGAACAGGCCTTTGCCCATGTGGCCATACCCGAGGCCGAGTTCAACCGTGGCAATTGCCTGGTCATGCTGGGCCAGTACGAGGCGGCCGTCGCGCGCTACGACCGCGCGCTCGAGCTACGGGCGGATTGGGACGATGCACGCATCAATCGCGACATCGCGGTGGCCCGAGCCAGGCTGGTCGAACGCAAGGGCGCGGACATGGGTGACCAGAAGCTGGGCGCCGACGACATCACGTTCGAGAAAGGCCACAAGAGCGGCGGCCAGGACACCCAGGTCGAAGCTCCGGCGCTTTCCGGTGCGGAAATGCAGGCGCTGTGGCTGCGCCGCGTGCAGACGAAGCCGGCCGATTTCCTGAGAGCGAAATTCGCCCATCAGCTCGCGACCGGGAAGACCGGGGAAGATCACCCATGAGGGCATGGGCAAACCGCGCCATCCCGGGGGCGCCGGGCGCAGGCTGGCCTACTGTCGGCCGTGCGCGCCGCACGGGCTGGCCCCCTGCCCTGTTGCCATTCGGCTTGCTGATCGCGTTGTGGCATCCGGCGGACGCCTTCGGCATGGACCGCGTCCGGGCGCAACTCGGGCAAGACACGGCGTGGACCGGCGAAGCCGTATCCTTGATCATCACCCTCTATTCGTCCGGCCCGTTCAGCGGCACCGCCGCTTTCGACTTGCCCGAGTTGCCGGCATTGGCATTCGTGCGTGCGGGGAATCCGCTGGTCGGCAGTGAATCGATCGACGGCAACACCTACCTGACCCAGCGGCATGAATTCGCGATTTACACCCAGCGTGCCGGAGACGTGGTCGTGCCCGCGTTCCGGGTACGCTTTGCCGGCAAACGGACGTTTACGTCCCCGGCCGAACCGATGGCAGGATTCACGCCGGCATTGCGATTCCGATCGGTACGCCCTCCGGGAACCAAGCAACTGGGCGTCGTGGTCACCGCCGGCAGCATGAAGGCAAGCCAGACCTGGCAGCCCGATTCGCTCGGCAGCGTGAAGGCCGGTGATGTGATCACCCGCGACATCGTCCGCCGTGCCGCCGGCACCACGGCCATGATGCTGCCCCCGGTCAGCATCGAGACGCCCCCGGGTGTCCGGCACTATGTCACCGATCCGACCGTGCAGGATTTCACCGAGCGCGGCGCTTCCCTGGCGGTACGGAGCGAAACGATCAAATACCAGTTCGAACGCCCCGGCACATTCCAGTTGCCGGATGTAGCCGTGACTTGGTGGGATCCCGCCGCCCGGGCCTTGCAGCGGGTGACCCTGCCCGGCAGGGTGGTGAACGTCGCTCTTGCAGGCAGGGTCAAGGAACCGGAGGAACCGCCTGCCGCCGCCTCCGGGCCTCGCTGGCGTCTGGCCGTCTCGCTGCTTTTGCTCGGCATCGCCGCCGGCATCTGCCGCAAGTCGGTCGTGGGCTGGCTGACCGCGCGGCGGCTGCGGCATGACGATCCCGCCTCGGTGGCGGCAAGGAGGCTGCTGGCGGCTTGCCGGAGCAACGCCGCGATCGAAGCCTACGTTGCAGGGTTGCAATGGAAACGGGCGGTGGGCCTGCAAGGAGAGGGCCTGGCTGAGCAGCGGCTGCCGCCTGGCGTGGCCGCCGACTTCGAGCGCGAGTGGCATCTCCTGTCCCGGCATGTCTATGGCGCCGGTGAGACGGGCTCTCCCTGGGCCGGCGAGCGGCTCGCCGGGGTTTTCGCCGACCTTCGCCGCGCACTGGGTCGGACATCCCGCACGGGGGATATGGCTGGCGAATTGCCCACCTTGAATCCGGTGCCTTCCCGGGCGCGCAGATCGCTTCGACCGTAAGCCTTTGCGGCATCCCACGCGGTGCGTGGTGATTCCGACACCGGGTTCGGCGGTGGACTCGCGCTTGGCGTAGCGGGCGCGTCCCGCCTTCGTGCCCAGCGGCGACGCCATTTACCTCCCCGGGTCGGCCGGTGCCGCCCAGCTCGGGGGCGCGAGGGGAAGCCTTCGTCCAGGGTGCGGCGGCGCGCCGCGCGGCCTCTTTCCCGCCTCCGCCGCGCCGACGATCCCCACGCCGGAACGCCCGGCGGCAGCGGGTTTTCGCCTCGCGAACCGTCACTTGATATTGATAACGTCCCCTGGTTTCCAATTCCTGGCAAGCGCCGGTCCGGTCGGCCCGTAGAGGCGCAGAATGGCGAAGTAGCCCTTTCCGGGCACCGTGGCGAGCCAGTTCTTCTCCTTGCCCTGCGGGGCTTTCGGCCCCAGGTAGAGGTCGGTGCTGCCGTCGGCGTTCTGGACCGGCTGGTCACGTGAACCCAGCGAGGGGAACGGCTGGCCGTTGGCAAGGCCGGCTGCATTCTCGGCTTCGTACAGCGTCACCGACCAGAAGTTCGCGGCCGGCACGTCCTTCGGCAGGTTCACTTTGTAGTGGGTCCCGCCGCTCAGCGCCACGCCATCGCTGTCGGTGAAGGCGATCACGTAGAAGGCGCCCTTGCCGGGAATCTGCGACAGCATGCCGGGGCTGACCGCGTAGTAGTTGGAGAAGAACCAGGGGCGCAAATCGACGTCGAGCGCCCCGCCGCGATCCACGCGGCGCCAGCTCAGGTCGAGCTTGCCGCTCGGCTTCTCCGCCGTCGCGTCAGCCATGGGGTTCACCCAGTGGCGATCGGGGTAGACGCGGATTGATCGCCCGGACACGCGTTCGTCGAAGGCCATCACCCGGCTCATCCTGTACGCGGTCTTCGCGGCACGATCGAGGATGCCACGCGTGCGCGGGTCCGGGTGGAACGGTTCTCCCTTCACGATACCCAGCCCGGCGAGCATGCCCATCCAGTCGGGATCAGCCAGCTGCGGCCCTTCGCTGTCGACCAGCTTCTTGAGTTGCGCAAAGGCGGCGAAGTCGCTGGCAGGCAGCATGTTGGCCGGCACGCCGGACGCATCCGGGAATTTCATCGGCTCGGCCTTGCCCTTCAGCGGGTAGATCCTTGCTTTCTCGATCAGATCGATCGTCGGCCCCAGGTTGCCCGCATCGGCATAGAAGGCCCGGAGGAACACCAACACGTTGTTGGTGCCGGAGCGGCAGACGAAGTAGCCCTTCGGAACTTTGCCCTGGTAGCCGGGTGGCAGGAGCAGGAATTTTCCGCCCTTGCCCTGATCCGGTCCGAAGAAGCCGAGGTCACCGGCAAACTTGCCGCCATCGACGGGAATCGGCCGTTGCCAGAAGTCGAGCAGGATACCCTGGAGCATCGGCGGGGCGTCGAACACGAGCGGGCCCTCCTTGCCCAGGTCCACGTAGCCCATTGCATAGATCACGTCCGAGTTCGGCGTGGTCACCAGGGTCTTCGCGTCAAGCCGCTTCTTCCAGACGGGCAGCACGTTATAGCCTTCGCCGAATGCCTTCTCCGAGCCGGCCTTCATCCCGAGCGTGTTGATGAGCGGCAATGCCCACAGGTAGGTTTGCGTGGCGCGCTGGTAGAGCATCTCATCGCGCAGTGTCCGCGCCGTGTCCGCCGTGGCCCGGTTTTCCACGAAGGGCAGGCTGACGAGCTCCATCTGGTGCTGGATGGCCGGCGACGCGCTGGTTTCGGCCTTGTTGTGCTGTGCGAGCGCCTCAGGTCGAGAGCCGCCGATGGTGGAACAGCCCAGGCTCAGTGCGAATAGCGGCAGTAGGCAGGTGATGACGCTGCGGCGCATGGTTGGACCTTTTGGGTTGGCGAACGGGTAATGGGCAAGGAGAAAGGCAAACCTGTCACGGACGCGAACGAGATCCGGCATCGCCAGCGACGGATGCATTCCCGACGCGCGGAACCCTCCGGACCGCGGGCGAATCGTCAAGGAGGGGCCAGATGTACGACGGCATGCTTCAACCGTCTCAAAAACAACCCTGAACCTTTGACAAACGGGGCGACCATACCGGGTTCGTGAGTCGGACATTACCGCCCTGCGCACCGGCAGGCAACGGTTTATCAGCCAATATAGAATCCTGCTGAATTTCCATTAGCAAACAATATGAATATATAGCGATACCAATGGGATCGGATCAGTGGTGTGACTTGCATGCGTAAGCCCTGCCGTCGACCACACCGTTGAATGCACCAATGGCCTTGGCATTGTGCCAAACGACATGAGTTGCACCCAATTTCTTGCCCTTCACCAGGGCCCGATGTTTGGCAATACTCTTCCAGCCATGGCCATGGTGTCGGCCATGGCCCGAGGAACCGTGAACCTTGCCGAGGAATCGGCAATGTTCCACATCATGGTGATGGACCACCTTGGGCAGCGCCATCGCCGCGCTGCTGAAGAAAAAAGCCAGAACGACCAGAAGGGACGCGCAGCAGCCTGGAGTTATTCGCATCATGGATTAATATTCATGGATTATTGACATCAGACCAGCCTGTTGCATGACGTGGAAAATGGCGCCATTCATGACCATCAACAAGCAGTCTTATCACTTGCCTGATGACTTGATCCGGCATCAGGCACACCTAGCACGTTCTGCCACATATTCAAACATCTGAACGCCGAATGGCAGTCATGCTGCGACAAAACCGGGAGGTTTTTGCTTGCTCCAAATCGAAGCCATGGCCGGCCGGGTTGCCTGTGGATAGGCTGCCAAAACGCCGTTAGGCCTGCATTTTTGAAAGTCTCGCTTCAGAAGTCTTTCTGGTTTAGCCTATTTACCGTTTGGCCTACTTGTTTACCCTCTGGAGCATGTCATGACTATCAATGGTTTGAAGCGCGCTGAAGCTGTCGGCAAAAGCATCGCGCTTCTGTTAATGGGCGGCGTCACGCTGTCCCTGCTGGCGTGTTCGGCGACGCAGAAAGCCACGATCGCCAAGACCGAGGCGCACTGCGGGCTGCTCGGCCGGTTCTGTGACCGGCTGACTCCCGGCACGGAGAACCAGCTGGGTCTGCGCTACGTAAGACCGGGTGTTGATTGGCGCCCGTACAAGGCTGTCATCATCGAGCCGGTAACCTTCTGGGGTGATGAGGAGGGTGAGATTTCGGCGGAAGTTCGCCAGAATCTGGTCAACGAGTTCGAAACCGTCCTGAAACAGGAATTCGGCAAGCAGTTCCAGGTTGTCACGCGCCCCGGACCGGGCGTCATGACACTTTCGGTAGGGTTGACAAAAACGGAATCGGCAACTCCCGTCCTGCGTTCGATCTCGATGATCGTACCCCAGGCGCGCGCCCTGTCCACCGGCGCCTACCTGATCAGCGGGCAATTCCCGTTCGTAGGCAGCGCCCAGGTCGAGGGCAAGGTGGAGGATTCGGTCAGCGGCCAGGTGCTGGCCGCCATAGTCGATAAACGCCTGGGCGGTGGTTCGCCGACCGCCGGCTTCCAGTGGCAATGGGGCGATGTCGAGAATGCCATGCAACACTGGTCGGAGACGTCCGCGAATCGGCTGGCCGGCTGGACGTCGGGTCAGGAAAAGGCCCAATGATGCGCCGGGCGTCAGCCGTTTCCCGGTTTGACCGAAAGCCTTGTCGTACCGGGATGTGGCTGCAGGAGTGTGCCCTGACGCGGAGACCGGAAACACGCCTTCTCGCCCGGACGCGAAGGAACTTGATTCCGCTGTCGGCAGCGGGTCATGCTGTCGCCAAACGAGAAGGGCTGGCCGGGCACAGGGCTGTTGCTGAGTGATCCAGGGCCTGCAAGCCAGCCCCCATTGGGAACCCGACTTTTTTCAACACCGGAGCAAGCGATATGCAGGACATGACGTGGGACCGGGTGGAGCGACTCAAGGCGTTGCTGATCGCGGCGACCGTCGCCTTTTCAGTCAGCGCTTGTACGACCACCAACCCGGTAACCGGGCAGCAGCAGGTTGACTATGGCGCCACGGCCGGAGTGGCGGGAGCGGCGATGGGCGCGGCCGCGCTGGGCGTTGCCTTGAGCAACAACAATAATGACCGGGTGGTGTATGGCGGGCCTGGCTGGGGCGGCAACCGGGTTACCAGAGTCAATAACGTGAACGTGAACCGCTCCGTCAATAATCGCGTCACCCGCGTGAACCACAATGCCAATCTGAATCAGCCTCATGGCCGGCATGTGCATCAGGGAAATCTTGCCAGAGGCGGCAATCGCAACCTCAACCGCGCCGGTAATCGGGGCAGGGGCAACCGCAGATCAAGGTAGGGCAAATGGCGCCACTAAGGGCACGCATGCCAGCAGGGGTCACCCTCTGCCGATGTACCCGCCCCATGCCAGGCCATTCCGGTGTTGGCCGGTATCTGGACACCCGATCATGAAGGGCCAGTCCTGACTGGCTTTCCTTACCCTGGCGACTCGCATCAACCCATACAGAGGCCGATTATTATGTGGAAATTTATTGTGGCTCTTCCCCTGGCCCTGGCTCCGGCACAGGCCAAATCCGTCGATGGCAGCCAGGTCAGGACGCTACCCGAGCCTGAATTCAAGTATCAAGCCGCCTTGCAACGGGTTGATCAGAAGGTCGCCAAGCTGATCGGCGAAGAGAAGCAAAGGACGCTGCGTGAATTGGCGATCGCGGCGGTTCTTTCCGACTATTGCGCGGCCGTCGATCTGGACAAGAACAAATTCACCAGCACTTTCGATGCCCTGGCTGCAACCGATCTCAAGCGGCCGACCGCCGAGCAGCGCACTCTCGAAAACAACCTGATGACCTACTTCGGCGTATACGTGGGCCTCCTGATCGCGGAAAGCACGGACCGCGAGCATGAATTCTGTTCGGTAGCCGAAACCATCAAGCGTGAAAAAAGGCCACTCAGCCGCTTCTGGCTGACGCCATCGCCAGTAACATCCGCGCCTGTCCAATCGTCGACCACCGCCAGGAAATGACCACTTCATCCGCCTGCGGCAATGGGGGCTACAGGCGCTGACGCTCGCCAAGCGAACGCCCATCAGTTCGAGCGATCGTCTCCGAACGCGGCCGGCTTCCATCCGCGGAACAGGCTGGTTAGCCGAATAACGATGAAAAACAGCATGGAAAACCTTGTACTGGCCGGTGCTCTCCTGTTGCATGCCCTGTCAATCAGCGGTTGCGGCACGCTGTACATGAATGCCCCTCCCGGCGCTGATATCAAACTGCTGAGCCGGGATGCCCCGGCCACGGTAAAAATCGAAAAGCACATCTGGTTCAAGTGGTGGGGAGGCCAGCCGCTGCATCCAGAAGAGGCGCATGCCGCCAGTATCATCAAGGACGCCGGTCTCAGGGAAGCGCGCATCCGGATGACCAATACGCTGGCTGACGGCCTGTATTCCATCATACCGGGCGTTTTCGGGTTTCCCAGACGCACGATGATCGTGGAAGGCAACCGCGACATAACGCCTGCCCCCCGGACCCTGTCCAGACCTTGAATACCGATTTTGGCAGCCTGACTTTCCCGCCGGAGAAACGCCAAGATGCTCCGCTCCTGTCTGATATGTCTCAGCGCCCTTTTGCTCACCGCCTGTTTCACCACCCGCCTGGAAGCGCCACAAGGCAAGGGGGTGCGGATCATGGCGGCGGGTGAGCCCGCCAGCTTTCACAAGGAATACAAGGACTGGTACCTACTGTCCGGCCTGCTGCCCATCTGGAGAACCGACATGGCCGAGTTGATTGCCAAGGAACAGTTGGTGGAGGTCCGTGTGCAGACAGAAGACCGCGTCGCGGATGGCGTTATCACGCTCATCACCGAGGAACTGCTGCTCGGGGTCTTTCCGCAAAGCATCGTTCTCGAAGGCAATACGGCGGCAACCCGCAGCAGAGCAATCAGGAACACAAGCGATCAGCCCACCCTGCCCCGTCACGACGGAGCCGACCCCCGTCGCGCGCAAGCTTCCCAACACCCCGCGGAACAGGCCATCAATCAACAACCTGACACGCGCTCAACCGGAACCGGCGGTCCGGCGCCGTGATCGTTATGGCATCGGCGCGGGGCAGCGCCGAGGGCCAAGCATCGACCGGCACGATACCGCGCAGCCGCCGCCTGCGGGCCGTGATGGCCACAGTTTGGCCCATGCCAGCAGCCCGGGGTCCGCGCGGCCAAGCCAGTCGAAGGATTGGCCAATCAGCGCGAGGCATCGATTACACCAAGCATCGCCACGTTTTCAGGACATCAGCATGAAGTTTAGCCGTCAGCAAGTCCTCGGGATTGCGCTGTCACTGGTGGTGGGTATCGCCCTGGTCATGGTGCTTGGGTGGCCGGGACGCGGGAAAGCTCCGCCACCGGCGGAAGTGGCTGACAACCCCCTGCCCCCGGCGCATTTTGTGGGTCGTGCCGCCTGCGCCGGCTGTCATGCCGAGCAGGAGCGCCTGTGGCAGGGCTCGCATCACGACCTCGCCATGCAGGAGGCCACTCCGCAAACGGTGCTGGGAGATTTCAACCATGCCGAATTCAGCAAGGACGGCGTTGTCTCCCGTTTCTTCCGGCGTGAGGGCCGCTACTGGGTCCATACCGATGGGCCGGATGGCCAGATGACCGACTTTGAAATTCTCTACACCTTCGGCGTGACTCCGCTCCAGCAGTATCTGGTGGCCCTGCCCGGTGGCCGTTTGCAGGCACTGTCGATTAGCTGGGACAGCCGGCCCCAGGCGCAAGGTGGTCAGCGCTGGTTTCATCTCTACCCGGACGAAAGGATCGATCACCGCGACGAGTTGCACTGGACCAAGCTGTCGCAGAACTGGAACTTCATGTGCGCGGAATGCCATTCCACGGATTTACGCAAGAACTACGATCAGGCCAGCCATGGCTACCGGACCACCTGGGCCGAGCTCGACGTGAGCTGCGAAGCCTGCCACGGCCCGAGTTCCCAGCATGTCGTCTTCGCGGAAAAGCAGCCCGGCCATGACCGGATCGCCCCGGAGACGCTGGGCCTGACCCACCGCCTGGACGAGCGCCGGGGTGTCAGCTGGCCCATTCAGGCCGCCTCGGGCAATGCCACCCGCAGCAGCCCCCGCACCACGACCCGGGAAATCGAGACCTGTGCCCGCTGCCACGCGCGGCGCGGTCAGTGGTTCGGGGATTACGAACCAGGCCAGCCGCTGATGAACACCCACCTGCCGGCATTGCTGAGGGCCGGGCTCTATCATGCCGACGGCCAGATCGACGGGGAGGTCTATGAATATGGTTCCTTCCTGCAAAGCCGCATGTTCCAGGCCGGGGTCACCTGCAGCGATTGCCATGAGCCGCATAGCCTGAAGCTGCGCGCCGAGGGCAACGGCGTGTGCCTGCAATGCCATGGGGCGCAGCAATATGCCAACGAACAGCATCACTTCCATCCGGCCAGTTCGGCGGGCGCGCAGTGCGTCGCGTGCCACATGCCGGCCAAGAACTACATGGTCGTCGACCCGCGCCGGGATCATGGCTTCCGGATTCCGCGCCCCGATCTCACGGTAAAAATCGGCACGCCGAATGCGTGCACCGGCTGCCATGCCGACCGGTCACCCGCTTGGGCCGCGACGGCCTTACGCCGGAAGCTGGGCCGCGAACCCCGGGGTTTCCAGAACTATGCGGAAACCCTTCATGCCGCCCGGAGCGGGGCTGCGGACGCCGAAAGCCGCTTGACGGCGTTGTTGCAGGACGACGCCCAGCCCGCCATCGCCCGCGCCACGGCAGCGGCCGAACTGGGCCGACGCTTGAGCCCCAATTCCCTGGCCCCGCTGGTGCAATCGCTCTACGATGACCATGCACTGGTGCGCGCGGCGGCACTGGAAGCGCTCGACCCCATCGCGCCCCAGCAACGCTGGCAGGCCGCGCATCGCCTCTTGACCGACCCTGTGCGCGTCGTTCGGGCGCTGGCCGGGGCAACGCTGAGCGGCGTTCGCTCGGAGGCCATGCCGGCCGCAGAACTGGCGGCTTTCCAGAAGGCCAGTGGCCAATATCTCGCCGCTCAGCAGTTCAATGCGGACGAACCCGGTTCCCAGGTCAACCAGGGGAATTTCCACACGGCGCGGGGCGACCTCGCCGAGGCCGAAAGCGCCTACCGCGAAGCCCTCGCGCTCGATCCCGGCTGGGTGCCGGCCTATGTCAATCTCGGCGATCTTTACCGGCGTGAGCATCGGGATACCGAGGGTGAAGCCCTCTTGCGAGAGGGCCTGGCCAGGCAACCCAAGTCGGCCGCCCTGCAGCACAGCCTGGGGTTGCTCCTGGTGCGGCAGAACAAACTTTCGGAAGCGCTACCGGCACTCCAGAGTGCGCTCGACCTGGCACCCGGCGATACGCGCTTTCGCTATGTCTACGCCGTTGCCCTGCATTCGGCGGGCAAGACCCACGAAGCCCGCAGGGTCGTGCAGGCTGGACTGAAAGGAACGCCCGGTGACCCGGGTTTGCGTGAATTGGCCGCGGCATTGGGCCGTTAGGCAACGCCAATAAACGGCGCACCGTCGAGCTGACCCTGGAGACCACCCGCGGCATCATCGACAGCCTCGGCGAGGCGTGCCGCATCACCGGAACCTGGTTGGAAATCGGCTACACTTTTGAATCGCTCCGCCGGCGGCCGGACATGCAGCAGGCCGAACAGAGCCTGGTCGCCACCATCCAGCGCTACCGGACCAGGCGGCGGCCGGGTCGTCAATGCGCGGCGCAAGGCCGAATCGCCGCGGCCGCGCGAGGCGAGCGTCTTCCCCTGATTCACCTTTGGCGAGGCAATCCATGCGCATCCCGGCAAAAACCCGATGGCGGATCACGGCCAGCAGCGGCGATGCCCGCCCGGCGATCGACGATCTCTATGCGACCGCCTGGGTCTCCGACCTCGCGACGACGGCCTGGCTATGCATCGACCTGGGCGAAACGGTCACCCTGGGCGGCATCGAGGTGTACTGGGGACGGCACTGGGCGGATGTCTACGGCTTCGAGACCTCCCTGGACGGTGAGGAGTGGACGCCGCTCTGCGGCACCGCCCATGGCGAGGGTGGGCAGAACGTGTTCGCCTTCACGCCGGTGGAAACCCGTCACCTGCGCTGGTCGGACGCCAGCGCGATGCCGGCGCGGGCACTGGAAATCGTCGAGATCAACCTCTACGCGCCCGGGGACGCCATGTCGGTGCGGGAACCGAGCTGTCTCTCCGCCCTCGGGCAGGCGCCGGTGACGCTGGCGGCCGGCGACAGCATCACCGTCGATTTCGGCTATCCGCGCCTGCCTCTGGGCGCGCTGATCGACTGGGGCGACAGCTGGGGGACGGTATTCTCGGTGCACCTGTCCGACGACGGCGAGACGTTTCGTGAAGTCGGCCGCATCACCACCAGCCACGGGGATTACGACAATTTCTACTGGCGCTCGACCGTCGCCCGCTACTTCCGGCTGACGGTCCACGCGACAAGCACACCGGCCGGCGCCATCATCGACGAACTCAAGCTGCGCCTGCTCGACAAGGACCGCATGCCGATCGGGCAGCTGGAGCGGGCCGCCGCCGCGGGTCGCGGCGAGCTGTATCCGCAGGCCTTGCTGGGCCGGCAGGTGTACTGGACGGTGCTGGGTGAGCCCGGCACGGATGCCGAAGCCCTGTTCGACGAGTATGGCAACCTCGAACCACGGCTCAAGGCTGGGCAGCTGACGCCACTGCTGCGGCTGGAGGGACAGCTGCATGGTGCCCCCGCCGCCGGCAACCTGCGCCATTCCCTGGCCGAGGGCGCATGGCCGGTCCCGAGCGTCGCTTGGACCTGCGGCGACATCGATGTCGAGGCCAGCGCCCTGGCAGAGGACGGATCGGCCCTCGTGCGCTACCGGCTGCGCAACACCGGCTCCGGCCAGCGGCGGGGGGCGCTGGTGCTGGCGGTCCGGCCGGTGCAGATCAACCCCTACTGGCAACACGGCGGTCATGCCGTCATCCATGCCGTCGCCCACGAGGAACGGACGGTCCGCGTCAACGAGCAGCTCTACGCGGTCTTTTCGCGCGTTCCCGACGCCGCGACGCTGGCCGACTTCGATCATGGCGATGTCGTCCGCCTCATCGGGACAGCGGCCCAGCCATCCCGCAATCCGCTCATCTCCGGCTCGGGCCTGGTGAGTGGCGCCTTCGAGTTCGCCTTCGAGCTGGCGCCGGGTGCCAGCACCGAGGTCGTCGTCGCCCTGCCCATGGGCGAGAAGCTCGCCGCCGTGCCGATCGACGACTTCGATGCGCGGCGGGCAGCGGTCATCGGCGCCTGGCGCGCAAAACTCGGGCCGCGCCGCATCACGGTGGGCGACCGGGATGTCAGCGAGACGGCCGAGGCGCAGATCGCCCTGATCCTCGTCAACGCTACCCGCCATGCCTTCAAGCCCGGCCCGCGCCACTACGATCGCACCTGGATCCGCGACGGCGCCTCGCAGGCGCTGGCGCTGCTGTGGGCGGGCCTGATCGACGAGGCCCAGCGCTATGTGCTGTGGTATGCGGCGCGCATCTACCCGAGCGGTCTGGTACCGCCAATCCTCAACCCGGACGGCAGCGTGAACCGGGGCTATGGCAGCGACATCGAATTCGACGCCCAGGGTGAATTCGTCGGCATCGCCGCCGACACCTACCGGATCGGCCGCGACCGGGATTTCCTCGCCGCCATTTTCGAACCGGTGGTGCGGGCGACACGCTTCCTCGACGAACTCTGCGCCCGCACCAACGCCCTGCACGGTCCCGCCAGCCGGTTCCACGGTCTCCTGGCGCCGTCCATCAGCCATGAGGGCTACAACAAGCCAACCTACAGTTACTGGGACAACTTCTTCGCGCTCAGTGCCTGGCGAAACTGCGCGTTTCTGGCCAGGGAAATGGGCGACAGTGCGATCGCCGCCGAAGCCGCCGCCAAGGGCGAGGCCTTCGCCGCAGGGCTGGGCCGATCGATACGTCTGACCGCCGCAGCCATGCCCAACGACTTCATCCCGGCCTCGGCCGACCGCGAGGATGTGGATCCCACCGCCACCGCCATCGCCTTCGAACCCTGCCGGGTGGCGGATGTGCTGCCGGCCGAGCGCCTGCAGCCGACCTACGACGACTACCGCAGGCATCTGGCCATCATCGCCGAACCCGGCTTCGACGGTGGCTTCACGCCCTACGAGATCCGCAACCTCAACGCCTTCGTGGCGCTGGGGCGCCACGAGGATGCCCGTGCGCTGCTGGAACAGGCGCTGAGCTGGCGCCGACCGCCCGGCTGGCGCGGCTGGGCGGAAGTGGTCTGGGGCAACCCGCGGGCGCCGGAATACATCGGCGACATGCCGCACACCTGGATCGGCGCCGAATTCTTCACCGCGATCCGCCGCATGCTGCTGCGCGAGAACGGTACAACCCTGGAGCTGTTGCGCAGCGTGCCGGACGCCTGGTGGTCCGGCGACGGCATCCGGCTGCACGAGCTACCGACGTCTTTCGGGCTGGCCACGCTCACCGCCACCCGCGAGCGCTCACAGGCCTGCGTCGAGCTGTCGCTGGGCGGCCCGCTCCCGGAACGGATCGTGGTTCGTTTCCCGGGAGCCCGCAGGGCCTGGGCGGATGGAAGACCTTGCGCGATGGATGGCGAAACGATCCTGGCGCCTGCCGACCTGCGCCGGCTGGTGATCGACCGGGCGCCACCGCCCTGAACGTCGACGCGCCACCGCCGCCCGAACACGGACCCCATAGGTGACCCCGGGACGCGGCGCCCTTGTCACATTGCCATGCCAGAATGCCCCCCGACCGATCATCCAGACCACTGCCCAGAGGAACCATCATGTCGGAAACCGCCTTGCCCCATCAGGACAACGACGAGATCAGCAGTTTCGGCCTCGCTCGCAGCACGGTGACGGGCGCTCCGCTGAGCGCCGCGGAACTGGCCCGGACCCATGCCTTCTGGCGCGCTTGCAACTACCTGGCGCTGGGCATGATCTACCTCCAGGACAATCCGCTGCTGCGGGAGCCGCTGAAACCGGAACACATCAAGAATCGCCTGCTGGGTCACTGGGGCGCCAGCCCGGCCCTGTCCTTCGCCTGGACTCACCTGAACCGGGCGATCCGCCAGTACGATCTCGACGCCATCTTCCTGGCCGGTCCCGGCCATGGCGCGCCGGGCGTGCTGGGGCCGGTGTATCTGGAGGGCAGCTACTCGGAAATCTACCCCGACAAAAGCCTGGACGAAGAGGGTCTGCGCGCCTTCTTCAAGCAGTTTTCCTTCCCCGGCGGCATCGGCAGCCACTGCACGCCGGAGACGCCGGGCTCCATCCACGAAGGCGGGGAGCTGGGCTATGTGCTGTCGCACGCCTGCGGTGCGGCCTTCGACAATCCGGACCTGATCGTCGCGGCCGTGGTGGGCGATGGCGAGGCGGAGACCGGCCCGCTGGCAACGTCCTGGCACATCAACAAGTTCCTCAATCCCATCCGCGACGGTGCGGTACTGCCGATCCTCAATCTGAACGGCTACAAGATCAACAATCCCACCCTGCTGGCCCGTATCGGCCATGAGGAACTGAACAGGCTGCTGGAAGGCTATGGCTGGACGCCGCTGTTCGTCGAGGGTTCGGAGCCGGACAGCCTGCACCAGGCCATGGCCGCCACCCTGGACCACGCCATCGGGCGCATCCGCGCCATCCGGTCGGAAGCCCGGGGCGCGGACACGGTACAGCGTCCACGCTGGCCGATGATCGTGCTGCGCACGCCCAAAGGCTGGACCGCGCCGGCGACGATCGACGGCCACAAGATTGAGGGTTACTGGCGCGCGCACCAGGTGCCGATGGCCGATGTCAAGCGCAATTCCGAGCACCTTGCCCTGCTGGAAGCCTGGCTGAGAAGCTACCGGCCGGAGGAACTGTTCGACGCCGATGGAACACCGGTGGCCGCCATCCGCGCGTATGCGCCAAGCGGCACGCGCCGCATGGGCGCCAACCCGCACGCCAACGGTGGCCATCTGAAGAAGGCGCTACGGCTGCCCGATTTCCGCGACTACGGCATCGAGGTGCCCGAGCCAGGCCGGATCGAGGCGGAGAACACCCGGCCGCTGGGCGTGTTCCTGCGCGATGTCATGAAGGCGAACGGGCACAATTTCCGCGTGTTCGGCCCCGACGAGAACACCTCGAACAAGCTGAACGCCATCTACGAGGTCTCGAAGAAATTTTGGATCGAAGCGTCGCTGCCCGAGGACGCGGATGGCGGCGAGCTGGCCCGCAATGGCCGGGTGATCGAGATGCTCAGCGAGCATACCCTGGAGGGCATGCTGGAAGGCTACCTGCTGACCGGGCGGCATGGCTTCTTCTCCACCTACGAAGCCTTCGTGCATGTCATCGATTCGATGTTCAACCAGCACGCCAAGTGGCTGTCGATCTGCAACCAGCTGTCCTGGCGCGAGGAGATCGCCTCGCTCAACCTGCTGATCACCTCCACGGTGTGGCGCCAGGATCACAATGGCTTCACCCATCAGGACCCGGGATTCCTCGATCTGGTGGTCAACAAGAACGCCGAGGTGACCCGCATCTACCTGCCGCCGGATGTGAACTGCCTGCTGTCGGTGGCCGACCATTGCCTGCGCAGCGAGAACTACGTCAACGTCATCGTCTCGGACAAGCAGAACCACCTGCAATACCTGAGCATGGAAGACGCCATCATCCACTGTACCAAGGGCATCGGCATCTGGGACTGGGCCAGCAACGATGCCGGCGTGGAACCCGACGTGGTCATGGCCTCGGCCGGCGATATCCCCACCAAGGAGGCGCTGGCAGCCACCGCAATGCTGTGCGAGGCGTTCCCCGAGCTGCGCATCCGCTTTGTCAACGTGGTCAACCTGTTCAAGCTGCAACCGGCCTCGGAGCATCCGCACGGCCTCAGCGACCGCGATTTCGACAGCCTGTTCACCGTGGACAAGCCCATCATCTTCAATTTCCACGGCTATCCTTGGCTGATCCACCGCCTTGCCTACCGGCGCACCAACCATCGCAACCTGCACGTGCGCGGCTACAAGGAAAAAGGCAACATCAATACGCCGCTGGAACTGGCCATCAACAACCAGATCGATCGCTTCAGCCTGGCCATCGACGTGATCGACCGGGTGGAGAAAATCCGCGTGGCCGGGGCGCATGCCAAGGAGAAGTTCCGCAACCAGCAGCTGGCCTGCCGTCACCATGCCCACGAGCACGGCATCGACCTGCCGGAAGCGGCCGGTTGGCGCTGGCCGGGCTGACATAACATCCTGCGGGCGGGCATATATATTCCCGAACTCCACGACGACGGGCATGCGATTTCGGTGCTGTGGGCCGAACCGATCATGCCCGTCTGCGCTCGCCTTCCCCGGGCGAGGCGGGTGCCGGGCTTTCCCGGCCTGTGTTACCATTCAGCGGTTTCTGTCTTTCATTGGCAGGTCGGAAGGCATGATCGGGCGCCCGGCATACCTTCATCAGCACTCAGGATTCTTGCCATGCCCGCCTGACCGAATGCGGGGGGAACAGATCCGGAGCGATGACCAATCCCGCCACCCGACGCCGCCCTCCCCTGTGCCCGCCAGCAGGCCGAGCCTGTCCAGCCCCGATGGCGAAACCGGTAGACGCAAGAGACTTAAAAAATCCGTCTTGTCAAGCCTTTTCTGCTTGCACCACTGCCCTGGAAGGCCAATAGTGACAACGGCTTGCGAGCACCGCCTGGTGGTCAGGGGCCAACTTGGGAGTCAGTCGAGAGAGGTAGGAGTTTTCAGCGCATCGCGCTACGCCCGAGTGGTGAAATCGGTAGACACAAGGGACTTGAACAATTTGAGCCCTCCGGGGGAAACCCCAGAGGTGAAGCCCGTCAAAGTCGGCGAACGCCCTGGATGCCTTGGCATCCGAGCCAACGCCGAGCCAAGCCCAAGCCGTCCAGCTGGGAAGGTGTAGAGAGCAGACGGCGGGCACCTACGGCCGCAAGGCTATGGTGAAGGCGTGCTCCAGACCACGAACAGCGCACGCGCTGGCGGCGAAAGCCGAAGTGGTAAGAAAATCCCTCGCCGAAAGGCGTGCCGGTTCGATTCCGGCCTCGGGCACCAATCGAAAGTCCTAGGGCATCCTGGGCAATCCATGAAACCCGCGAGTTGCAAGGCTTCGCGGGTTTTTTGTGTCCACCGTGTTCCGATACGGAACTGAACCGCCCCGAGAATTCCGGAGGCTCTCTGGTTTGAGTCATGCCGCTCGGGCAGACTCGTCGAGTT